>NZ_JAZDCU010000007.1:0-289000 GCF_036324085.1 Pseudomonas auratipiscis | reverse complement strand
AACTTCGGCCAAGGCCGAAGGCGCTGCGCGCTAGCCCTTTCGCAACACCTTCACTCGGCCCTTCTGGTTAACGGGGCAGGTGGATCAAGATCAAAAGCAGGTCAAAAGCAGGTCAAAAGCAGGTCAAAAGCAGGTCAGAAGCAGATCAAGAGCAGGTTGAATTGCCTTCCTTCAGTGAAGGGCTTGGCCGGTGATACGCGTCTAAGCTTGCTCGCCAACCGCCCGCCACGCCTCGTCGATTGCAGCATGGGCATAGGCGCTCCAGGCGGCATCGGAGTTGGCGATGCTGACCTTGCCCAGCGGTTTGCGTGCCAGTTCTATCCATTGCTCTGTCTGCTCGGCATTGTCGTAGAGGGTGTTGGTGAAACAGGCGTAGCCATGTGGCCAACGGTTGACGGTGATCGCCAGGATGTCTTGGTTGTGATCGAAGCCGCCAGGCCCGAGCATGCGTTGCAGTTGGTCGCGCAGTTGGCTTTCCAGCGCTTCGAACGGGGTGCCGTACAACCTGCCACGCCCAGCGCGAGCCTGGTCGCGGCTGTTCATGCCGCTGTCCGGGCTGGTGGGCACATAGACCATGTGCAGGCCGATTGGCTGCGCCGGATCACGGGGATGCTCATAACCGCCCATGCTTACCGGGTAGTCCAGCTTGATCCGGCTATAGGGTTGGGTGGCGGCGTAGATTTCATGCACGCCGAGTTTCTCGAAGGCATGCCAGTTGCGCACGATGACCTTGGTGTAGACCAGGGGAAATTTTACATTCTGGCTCAGCGCAAACGCTTGTTCGGCCGAGAGGTCGCGCAACAGGTATGGGATCATCATGTTGTAGCAAGCCAGGATGCAGTGCTTGCCACGCACTTGGGCCAGCTTGCCATCCCGGCTGTAGCCGATGTTCACGCCGCCATCGACGTTGCGCACGCTGACTGCGGTACTGTTCAGGCGCAGGCGTACCGGGTGTGCAGTACGGTCGAGTTGGCTGTAGTCGAAGTTGGCCAGAACGATATCATCCATGCCCTCGCCCGGTGCCACGTCTGGAATCAGGCTACGCACCAATAGACGCGCCAGCGAAGCATTGCCATCAGGGAAGTGGTAGATGTAGGGCTCCTCCATCTCCGCCTGGGCTTCTTCACTGATAGGCTCAAGGTTCATTGCCCCAAACCCGGGGAAGCCAACGTAGTAGGCATCGGCAGCGGCCACGGCATCGATACTCAGCGCCATGAAATCGTTGCTGCGGCCCTGGAAGTACTTAACCGCCGTTGGCGACAGGCCGACATCCTTGAGCAGGAAGTCCTGGTAGCTGGTGCGTTCCAGGTAGGCGGTCTTGTCCTTCAGCGACTTGCCCGCCAGGTAATCCCTGGGGGCTTCATGCAGGTCGATCAGCGCCGTGCGGTCGCTCTCGGGCAAAGGGAAATCGTTGATGAAGGCGCGGATTGGACGAGCGTTCAGGCGTTCAGGAGCAATATCGTCTGCGACCATTGGCGTTGGGTCACCGCTGACCAGTTTGTCTTCGCCGAAATTCTCCTTGTCGAAAAATACCCCGCGAGACAGGCCCAGATCCGGGTAGAAGTTGCGGTCAAAAGCGCTTTCAAAGCGCTTGATATCGACGCCAAGCTTTTTCAGCAGTCCGTTGACTTCGGGGCTGTACAGATGATTGGGTGACTGGAACGCCTCGCTGCCGCCGTAGCCGATAATCATCCGGCCATCGACGCTGAATTCGTTGCGCTTGGCATGGCCGCCAAAATCATCGTGGTTTTCGATAATGAGGATTTTTGCCGTGGGATGCCTTTCTCGATAGAAGTACGCCGCCGAGAGCCCGCTGATGCCAGCACCCACCACTACCAGGTCATACTCCTCGCTGATCGGCAGCGCGTCGGTTGCAAAACGCTTTTTCTCCCAGCCCATCTGGTGAGCCACCTCGAACGCGCCAACATGGCTGCCCCGCAGCCCGGTCAAGGCGGGTGGGTAATAGCGCTCGCTCTGGGCAGCTTGCAGCAGTTGCAGGGGCGTCAGGCCCGCCGCAATGCCGATAGCGACGCCATTGATGAAGTCGCGTCGGGTAATTTCCATGGGTTTCCTTACCTTAATGTTTGAACATCACATGCCGAACGCAGGTGTAGTCTTCCAGTCCGTACATGGACATATCCTTGCCGTACCCCGACAGTTTTTGCCCACCGTGGGGCATTTCACTGACCAGCATAAAGTGCGTGTTGACCCAGGTACAACCGTACTGCAGTCGTGCCGAAACCCGGTGGGCGCGCCCTACATCCTGGGTCCATAGCGAAGAGGCGAGGCCGTAGTCGGAGTCATTGGCCCACGCCAGGGCCTGGGTTTCGTCGTCAAAGCGAGTGACCGAGACCACCGGCCCGAAGACTTCGCGCCGGACGATTTCGTCATCCTGCTGCACATCGGCCAGTACTGTGGGCTCGAAAAAGAAGCCGTCACCCGCCACGGCCTTGCCGCCTGTTACCAGACGTACATGCGGCTGGGCGACAGCGCGCTCGACCATGGCAGCGACTCGATCACGGTGCTGGGCGGTAATCAGCGGCCCGAGTTCGGTCTGTGGATCGTTCTGCAGGCCATGCTTGATACTGGCTACGGCGTTGCCGAGCTTTTCCACGAATTGTTCGTAGATGCCGCTCTGCGCATAAATCCGGCAGGCTGCCGTGCAGTCCTGGCCAGCATTGTAGAAACCGAAGGTGCGGATGCCTTCGACGGCGGCGTCAATATCGGCATCGTCGAAGATGATCACCGGGGCCTTGCCGCCGAGCTCCATGTGCATGCGTTTTACACTTTCTGCCGTGCTGGCAATGATGTTGGCGCCGGTGGCTATGGAACCGGTCAGCGATACCATGCGCACCTTCGGGTGGCTGACCAGCGGTGTGCCGACGCTCGGCCCACGGCCAAAAAGAATATTCAGCACGCCAGCGGGGAACAGATCGGCAGCCAGCTGTGCCAGGCGCAAAGCGGTCAGCGGTGTTTGCTCCGAAGGCTTGAGCACCACGGTATTGCCTGCCGCCAGGGCCGGGGCGATTTTCCACGCTACCATCATCAATGGGTAGTTCCACGGTGCGATGGAGGCGACCACGCCGAGTGGGTCACGACGAATCATCGAGGTATGCCCTGACAGATATTCCCCCGCGGCCGATCCTCCCAGGCAACGGGTGGCGCCGGCAAAAAAGCGAAACACGTCGGCAATCGCCGGGATCTCGTCGTTGAGCGCGGCAGCGTAGGGCTTTCCGCAATTGTCCGACTCCAGGCGGGCCAATTCCTCGCCATGAGCCTCGATGCTGTCGGCCAGCTTCAGCAACAACAGCGAACGGTCCTTGGGCGTGGTCTGCGACCAGCTCTCGAAAGCATGATCGGCTGCGCGTACAGCGGCATCGACTTGAGCTTCGCTGGCTTCGTTGATTTCCACCAGAACGCTACCCATCGCGGGGTTGAGTACTGCCAGCGCATTACCTTCGCCAGTTACCAGTTGGCCGTTGATCAACAATCGGGTTTGCATCGTAAAGTCCTCTTGGATTTATTTGCCGCTGCCGGCAACGCTTTCGCCGCCACGGGTAAGGTAATAGGCGCCAAGAATCGGCAGCATGGTGACCAGCATGACCAGCATGGCGACCACGTTAGTCACCGGTACGTCCCGGGGGCGACTGAGCTGGTTGAGCAACCAGATCGGCAAGGTTCGTTCGTGTCCGGCGGTGAAGGTGGTGACAATGATTTCATCGAATGACAAGGCAAATGCCAGCATGCCGCCGGCCAGCAGCGCCGACCCCAGATTGGGCAGGATGATGTAGCGGAAGGTTTGCCAACCGTCAGCCCCCAGGTCCATCGACGCTTCGATCAGACTATGGGAGGTGCGGCGCAGCCTGGCGATGACGTTGTTATAGACGATCACCACGCAGAAGGTCGCGTGGCCCACGACAATGGTGAATATGCCTGGCTCGATCCCCAGGGTTTTGAACGCCGAAAGCAGGGCGATGCCGGTGATGATCCCGGGCAGTGCGATAGGCAGGATCAACATCAGTGAGATGCTTTCTTTGCCGAAGAAACTGCGTCGATACAGTGCTGCGGACGCCAGTGTGCCGAGTACTAGGGCAATCAAGGTGGCCAGGCAGGCAACCTGCAGCGACAACTTGATCGACTCCAGCACATCGGGCCGGGAAAAGGCCACGCTGAACCATTTCAAGGTAAAGCCCTGTGGCGGGAAGCTGAACGCCGCATCCTGAGTATTGAAGGCGTACAGAAAAATGATCAGGATTGGAAAGTGCAGGAACACCAATCCGCCCCAGGCCGCCAGACGCAGGCCCCACGAAGCGCGCTCAGAGTGCATCGAAAGCCCCCAGACGTTTGACCATGGACAGGTAGATGGCAATCAACACGATGGGCACCAGGGTGAACGCTGCTGCCATGGGCATGTTGCCAATGGCGCCTTGCTGGGCGTAGACCATGCTGCCAATGAAATAACCCGGTGGACCCACCAGCTGCGGCACGATGAAGTCGCCCAGGGTCAGTGAAAAAGTGAAGATCGAGCCGGCTGCGATTCCGGGAACCGCCAGCGGCAGAATCACCTGCATGAAGGTTTGTCGGGGTTTGGCGCCAAGATCCGCCGAGGCTTGCAGCAACGACGGCGGCAAACGCTCCAGCGAGGCCTGGATGGGCAGGATCATGAACGGCAGCCAGATGTACACAAACACCAGAAAGCGTCCCAGGTGCGACGTTGACAAGGTGCTGCCGCCAACGCCAGGAATGCCAAGAATGAACTGTAGCAACGGCTCCATGTGAAGCTGCTGGACAAACCACTGCGCCACGCCGCCTTTGGCCAACAGCAGGGTCCAGGCATAGGCCTTGACGATATAGCTGGCCCACATCGGCATCATCACCGCGATGTAGAAGAACGCCTTGGTTTTGCCCGTGGTATAGCGGGCCATGTAATAGGCGATTGGAAAGGCCAGGGCGGCGCTGGCGACGGATACCGCAACAGCCATGCCCAGCGTGCGCAAGATAATGTCGAAGTTCGAGGGGTTGAACAGGGCGGCGAAGTTGGTCAGGGTCAGCGTCGGGGTGACCGCCATGGTGAAGTCGTCAAACGTGTAGAAACCCTGCCAGAGCAGGCTCAGCAATGATCCAAGGTAGATGGCACCGAACCAGATCAACGGTGGTATCAGCAGTAGCGCCAGATAAAGATTGGGTCTGCGGTAGAGCAAATTTGAGAAGCTGCGCAGGGCCTGGCTCATCTATGGGCCCTCGTTCAAGACGGTTTCCTGTAGCGAGGTCATCGCTTCCCGTGCCCAACGAGCCTGCAGGCGCTGGCCCGGCTGCCAGGGCGCGGCTTGCTCTTGCCATTGGTTGTTGGCTTGACTGACATTGAGCAACTGGCCATTGTCCAGTTTCAGTTCGTAGCGAGTGGCACTGCCCTGATACTGGATATCGTGGAGCAACCCGCTGACCTGGATCTCATCGCCAGCTGCTGGATGTTCGCCCAAACGGATGTGCTCCGGGCGAATCGAAAAGGGTAGCTGACTGCCATTCAACTGGGCCGCCAGCTCCCCACGCAGCACGTTGGAGGTACCGACAAACTCGGCGACGAAGGTGGTGGCTGGCTTCATGTACAGGTTGCGCGGGGTATCCACCTGCTCGATGCGACCGCGGTTGAATACCGCGACACGATCGGACATCGACAGCGCTTCGGTCTGGTCATGGGTAACAAAGATGAAGGTAATGCCCAACTGACGCTGGAGTTTCTTCAGCTCGCTCTGCATTTGCTCACGCAGCTTCAGGTCCAGTGCGCCCAGGGGCTCATCGAGCAGCAGCACCCGGGGGCGGTTGACCAGTGCCCGGGCCAGGGCCACGCGCTGACGCTGGCCGCCGGACAGTTGAACCGGCTTGCGTTGCCCGTAACCTTCCAGGGCGACCATGGCCAGGGCTTCTTCGGCACGGGCCAGACGATCCTGCTTGCCCACGCCCTTGACCTTCAGGCCATAGGCGACGTTGTCGCGGACATTCATATGCGGAAACAGGGCGTAATCCTGGAACACCGTGTTGACGTCACGTTGGTAGGGCGGCAGCCCGGCCGCCTCCTCACCATGAATGCGGATAGAACCGGCGCTGGGTTGCTCGAAGCCGGCAATCAGGCGCAGGCAGGTGGTTTTGCCCGAACCGGAAGGGCCGAGCATCGAGAAAAACTCGCCGTCCTGGATGTCTATGGACACCCGGTCGACGGCCCTGACCTCGCCAAAGTAGCGGGAAACATCGGTGAACTGGACTGCAAGGGTCATGCTGCGGTGCTCCCGGTGTCTAGACGGAATCGCCGGGCAAGTCGCACGCTCTGGCGGCGCCGCTTGCCCGGCGACAGGGCCTCAGCGGCCACCCATGATTGCGATATAGTCCTGAGTCCAGCGGCTGTACGGCACAAACTTGCCACCCTCTGCCTGCGGGGTTTTCCAGAAAGCGATTTTGTCGAAGTTGTCGAAGCCGTTGGTTTTACAGCCCTCAGCGCCGAGCAGTTCACTGCCGGTGCAGGCCGCCGGCACCGCAGGCAGAGAGCCGAACCAGGCTGCCACATCGCCCTGGACCTTGGGTTGCAGTGACCAGTCCATCCATTTGTAGGCGCAGTTGGGGTGTTTGGCCTCGGCATGCAGCATGGTGGTATCGGCCCAGCCGGTGGCGCCTTCCTTGGGAATGGTCGAGGCCACCGGTTGGTTGTCGGCCTTCAGGGTGTTGACCATGTAGCCCCAGGAACTGGACGCGACCACGCCTTCGTTTTTTACATCGCTCATCTGGACCGTCGCATCGTGCCAGTAGCGATGAATCAACGGTTGTTGCTGGCGCAGCAGATCGAGTACGGCCTTGTATTGTGTTTCATTGAGTTCGTAAGGGTTCTGGATGCCCAGATCGGGCTTGGTCGACTTCAGGTACAACGCTGCGTCGGCTATATAGATGGGGCCATCGTAGGCCTGGACGCGACCCTTGTTCGGCTTGCCGTCAGGCAAGTCTTGCGGCTCGAAGACCACGCTCCAACTGGTAGGCGCTTGCTTGAAAACGTTGGTGTTATACAACAGCACATTGGGACCCCACTGGTAAGGGGTGCCGTATACCTGGTCGTCCACTACATACCAGGCGCCATCCTTGAGCCGTGGATCGAGGTTTTTCCAGTTCGGGATCAATGCGGTGTTGATCGGCTGAATACGTTTGCCCGCAATCAGGCGTAGCGAAGCATCGCCGGACGCCGTGACCAGGTCGTAACCACCCTTGGTCATCAAACTGACCATCTCGTCGGAAGTGGCAGCGGTCTTGACGCTGACTTTGCAGCCGGTTTCCTTCTCGAAGCCGCTAACCCAATCGTAGGCTTTGTCACTTTCACCGCGCTCGATATAACCGGGCCAGGCGACGATATCCAGTTGCCCTTCGCCAGCGCCTACAGCCTTCAGAGGTTGCGCCGCCTGCAGGCTGGTGCTGGCCAGCAAGGCGGTACCCAGGGCACTGAGCAAAGCGGTCTTGTTCACAAGCATGGTGTTCCCTCTTGTTCAAATTATGATCGGGTCAGTCATGAAAGCGGTGGCACATCGCTTTAAGCGTAGTGCAACATCTGGATGCAAATGCATTCAGCTTGATTTCAGCTTGCGGCAGTAATCTTGGGGTTTATTTCCCGTCCTTGGAGGTTCCAGATGAACACCCGTGGTTTGCTCGATCAGTTGCTCAAATCCGGTCAGGACCTGCTGCAGAATCAGGCTGGCAAGAACTCAGCCGGCAAGGCTGGTGGGTCAGGCGGTCTTGGCGATCTGCTGGGAGGCAAAGGCGGCGGTGGCCTGGGCAGTCTGCTTTCCGGAGCCGGTGGCGGAGCCCTGGCAGCGGGTGCAATGGGGCTGTTGATGGGCAGCAAAAAGGCGCGCAAGTATGGCGGCAAGGCCCTGACCTACGGCGGCCTGGCGGCACTTGGCGTGCTGGCGTACAAGGCTTATGGCAACTGGCAGGCCAAACAGGGCACTGCGGTGCAGGGCGAGCCGCAGACGCTCGATCGCCTGCCCCCGGCGCAGGTCGAGCAACACAGCCAGGCCATCCTCAAGGCCCTGGTGGCCGCGGCCAAGTCCGATGGTCATGTCGATGAGCGCGAGCGAGCGCTTATCGAAGGTGAATTCGTCAAGCTTTCCAACGATCAGGAGCTGCAGCACTGGTTGCATGCCGAGCTCAACAAACCCCTGGATCCCGCTGATGTCGCGCGCGCCGCTACTACGCCGGAAATGGCCGCGGAGATGTATATCGCCAGTGTCATGCTGGTCGACGAGGAGCACTTCATGGAGCGCGCTTACCTTGACGAATTGGCGCGTCAACTGAAGTTGGACCCGGCATTGAAAGTAGAACTTGAGAGCCAGGTCAGGCAAGCCATTGGCCAATGATTTCAGGCAAGTGGCCATTGCACTGGCCATTTGCTCCGGTCCAGCCTGAAAGTCAGGCGCAAAAGCCCTTGGAGCCTGGGCTATACTCTGCCCATTTTTCTGCTCGCGTAGAACACTTGAGGGCTGACTGTGAAAAACTGGACCTTGCGCCAACGGATTCTGGCGAGCTTCGCCGTGATTATCGCCATCATGCTGTTGATGGTGGTGGCGGCCTATTCACGGCTGGTGACCATCGAATCCGGTGAGGAAGCAGTTCGAACCGATAGCATTCCCGGGGTGTATTACAGCTCCATGATCCGCAGTGCCTGGGTCGACAGTTACGTGTTGACCCAGCAATTGGTGGGCTTGAGCGGCAATCGCGAGATCACCTCTGCTGACCTGGCGTTGTACAAGGGCTTTGAGGCACGCCTGAAACAGCACATGGCCAGCTACCAAGGCACCATCAAGGATCCACAGGATCAAGCCAGTTTCGATGAGTTCGAACACCTCGAAGACGGCTACATCAAGTCGATCGAGACGGTGCTTGAAGCCTATCGTCGCAAGGACTACAGCGAAGCTGAGCGCCTGATCAACGAGGTGTTGACCCCGGCCTGGAACACTGGACGCAATCACCTGAACGCAGTAATCGAGCGCAACCGCCATTCTGCCGAAGAAGCAGCCGAATCGATCGTCGGCGCTGTGGTGACGGCCAAGTTCAGCATGATCACTTCTCTGGTCCTGGCGATTATCGCAGCAACTATCTGCGGCTTGCTGCTGATGCGTGCCATTACCGCGCCGATGCAACGTATCGTCCACGCCCTGGACAAGCTCAGCAGCGGCGACCTGAGCGTGCGCATGAACCTCGACCGCAAAGACGAATTCGGTGCAGTGGAAACCGGCTTCAATGAAATGATGGGCGAGTTGACCAGCCTGGTCTCCCAGGCCCAGCGTTCATCCGTGCAAGTGACTACGTCGGTCACCGAAATTGCTGCCACCTCCAAGCAACAGCAGGCTACCGCTACCGAAACGGCAGCCACTACCACTGAAATTGGCGCCACCTCACGGGAAATTGCCGCAACTTCCCGTGACCTGGTACGCACAATGACCGAAGTTACTTCAGCCGCCGACCAGGCTTCGAACCTTGCAGGTTCCGGCCAACAAGGGCTGGCACGCATGGAAGAAACCATGCACCAGGTGATGGGCGCCGCCGACCTGGTCAACAACAAGCTGGCGATCCTCAATGAGAAGGCCGGCAACATCAATCAGGTCGTGGTCACAATCGTCAAGGTTGCCGATCAAACCAACCTGCTCTCACTTAACGCTGCCATCGAAGCTGAAAAGGCTGGCGAATACGGTCGCGGCTTTGCGGTGGTGGCCACTGAAGTACGACGCCTGGCAGACCAGACCGCGGTTGCTACCTATGACATCGAGCAGATGGTCCGTGAGATTCAGTCAGCGGTGTCCGCTGGGGTGATGGGCATGGACAAGTTCTCCGAGGAGGTGCGCCGTGGCATGTTCGAGGTGCAACAGGTAGGTGAGCAACTGAGCCAGATCATTCATCAAGTCCAGGCCTTGGCGCCGCGGGTGCTGATGGTGAATGAAGGGATGCAGGCCCAGGCCACTGGCGCCGAACAGATCAACCACGCCCTGGCCCAGCTGGGCGATGCCAGCAGCCAGACCGTTGAGTCGCTGCGTCAGGCCAGCTTTGCCATCGACGAGTTGAGCCAGGTTGCTACCGGCCTGCGTGGTGGCGTGTCGCGGTTCAAAGTCTGATTGGCGATGACTGACTTCAAGCTTGATCGTAGCCAGCACATGATCGCTCACGGCACGTTGTACCTGTTGTTCCGTATGGGTGAGCAGCGCTTTGCGCTCGACGCCCATGAAATTGCCGAAGTCTTGCCGCGGCTGCCGCTCAAACCTCTGGCCCATACCCCAACCTGGGTTGCCGGGGTGTTGGCTCACCGCGGCGCATTGGTGCCGGTAATCGACGTCGGCGCCTTGAGCTTCGGAGTGCCTGCCCCGGTGCGTACCAGTACACGGCTTGTGCTGGTGCATTACCGTAACGACCCGTTGCAGCCCGAGCGATTGCTGGGGTTGATTCTTGAGCAGGCCACCGACACCTTGCGTTGCTCGCCGCAAGCGTTCCAACCCTACGGTGTGGATAACCATCAGGCTCGCTACCTTGGGCCGGTGCGCGAGGATGCTCAGGGCTTGGTGCAGCGCATCAGCGTGCAGGACCTGCTCAGCGACGAGGTACGTGCCTTGCTGTACCCCTTGCCTGAAGAGCAGGTGTCTGTGCACGGGGAACAGCCATGAGTCATGAACAACGTTTTTTTCGTTTTCTGCAGGAGCGCATCGGTCTGGATGTCGCTTCGGTCGGCACCTCGATGGTCGAGCGCGCATTGCGCCAGCGTTGCGCTGCAGTAGCGGCGATCGATCTGGACGACTACTGGCTGCGGCTGCAGCAGTCGAGTGAGGAAAAACAGGCGCTGATCGAGGCAGTGATCGTCCCCGAGACCTGGTTCTTCCGTTACCCGGAGTCCTTTTCGGCATTGGCGAGCCTTGCCCGCAAGCGTTTGGTCGAGCTGGCTGGGGCGCGTCCATTGCGCATTCTCAGCCTGCCATGTTCCACCGGAGAGGAACCTTACTCGATTGCCATGACCCTGCTGGATGCCGGGCTTGGCGCGCACGCGTTTCGTGTCGACGGCATGGACATCAGCCCAATCTCGATAAACCGGGCTGAGCAAGGCCTGTACGGGCGGAACTCGTTTCGCGGGTCGGATCTGCAATTTCGTCAGCGGCATTTTGATGAAAGCCAGGAGGGACACCGACTACACGAGCGAGTGCGTCAACAGGTCAAACTGCAAGTCGGCAATGTGCTCGACCCAGCGCTGCTCAGCCTGCAAGGCAGTTATGATTTTGTCTTCTGCCGCAATTTGTTGATCTATTTTGACGTACCCACCCAGAAACGGGTTTTCGAGGTGCTCAAGAGTTTGATTCACGAGGAGGGTGTGCTGTTTATCGGTCCGGCCGAAGGTAGCTTGCTGGCGCGCATGGGCATGCGCCCGCTGGGTATCGCACAATCCTTTGCCTATATGCGCCAGGCCGAAATCATCGAGCCTGCGCCGCTGTTTTCCAGCAAACCGCTACTGCCACCTATGCCGCCATCGCCGGTGGCCAAAAGCGTGCTCGCACCGTTGCCTGTACCCGCGCGTAAACTCAAGATCGTTGCACCGCCGGCGGTTGCCCAGGCCGCGCTGGCAGACAGCCGTGTCGAGTTGCTGGCGCAGATCACCCGGCTTGCCAACAGCGGCAGCAGTGCCGAGGCCAGGGCTGCCTGTGCTCGCTACTTGCAGCAGTATCCGCCGCATGCCGAGGTGTTCTACTGGCTTGGGCTGCTCAGTGATACGGCAGGTGACGCGGGCGAGGCGCTCAGCCACTATCGTAAAGCGCTCTACCTCGACCCGCAGCATGCCGAGGCACTGGCACATCTGGCAGCATTATTGGCGTCCCAGGGCGATGTCGCTGGCGCGCGTCGTCTGCAGGAGCGCGCTGCGCGGCGAGCGGATCGGGAGTCTGAACAATGATCACTGATGATCAGGTACAACTCGTTGCCGCCGATGCCAGTGCAATCGATGATTGCTGGAATCGTATCGGTGTGCGCGGCGATAAAAGTTGCCCGTTGTTGGTCGAGCACATTCACTGCCGCAACTGCGATGTCTATGCCAGTGCTGCGACGCGATTGCTGGACCGTTATTCGTTGTCCCAGGACGCCCACCAGCAGGTTCAGGTTCAGGAGCAGCGGGCCACTCGCTCGATGCTGCTGTTCCGGCTCGGTGAAGAGTGGCTGGCACTGGCTACCCGTTGTCTGGTCGAGGTCGCGCCGCTGCAGCCAGTGCATTCACTGCCTCACCAACGTTCGCGAGTGCTGCAGGGCGTAGCCAATGTGCGTGGCGCCCTGGTGCCGTGCCTGTCACTGGCAGACCTGCTTGGCCTGGAAGTTCAGGCTGAGGTCAATGCTTCGGGCAGAATCATGCCGCGTATGTTGATCCTGGCCGCTGCTGGCGGTTCGGTGGTGGTGCGTGTGGATGAAGTCGATGGTATCCACGGTATTGACCCGGAACTTGTGCACCACGAGCACAGCGAGGCAGCACGTTTTACCGCTGCCGTCCTGCAGTGGCGCGAGCGCAGTGTGCGGGTGCTGGATGAAGAACAGGTGCTTTCTGCTGTGAACCGGAGCCTTTCATGACCCCAGAGCAAATGCGGGACGCGTCCTTGCTCGAGTTGTTCAGCCTGGAAGCCGAAGCTCAGACCCAAGTGCTCAGCGCCGGTCTGTTGGCGCTGGAGCGCAACCCAACCCAGGCTGACCAGTTGGAAGCCTGCATGCGTGCAGCTCACTCGCTCAAGGGCGCAGCGCGAATCGTTGGCGTCGACGCCGGGGTCAGCGTTGCGCATGTGATGGAAGACTGCCTGGTCGGCGCGCAGGAAGGGCGCCTGCGCTTGCGCGCTGAACACATCGATGCGTTGTTGCAGGGCACTGATCTATTGATGCGCATTGCCACGCCTGGCGATGCCACGTTGGAACCTGCGGTACAGGCTTTTCTCCTGCAAATGGCGGCTCTGCTCGACCCCTCTGCTGCGCCAGCGAGGGGTGCACCGGCGGCGCCGATTGTCACTGCATCGGAGCCGCAGCCGAGAGAAGCGATAGCTGAACCGGTAGTGGAGCCCTCAAGCATTGACGCCGAACCAGAGGTCGCCAGCAAGCGCAGCGGCAAGCGCGCCGCTGAAGGCGGTGAACGGATATTGCGGGTAACTGCCGAGCGCCTGAACAGCTTGCTCGATCTGTCCAGCAAGTCGATGGTCGAAACCCAGCGGCTCAAGCCTTACCTGGCCACGCTGCAGCGCCTCAAGCGTATGCACAGCCAAAGCATTCGGGCCCTGGACGGGCTCAAGATCCAACTGGAGGCCAGCGGCCAGAGTCCGGAAGTTCAGGAATCGCTGGCCCAGGCCCAGCAACTCCTTGCACAAACCCAGCAGATTCTTCTGCAACAGGCAGCCGACCTGGACGAATTTGGTTGGCAAGCCAGCCAACGCGCACAACTGCTTTATGACACAGCTCTGGCGTGCCGCATGCGCCCGTTTGCCGATGTGTTGACCGGACAAAGCCGAATGGTCCGAGACCTGGGGCGCTCGCTGGGCAAGCAGGTTCGTTTGGAGATCGAAGGCGAGAAGACCCAGGTTGATCGCGATGTCCTGGAAAAGCTCGAAGCGCCGTTGACCCATCTGCTACGCAATGCAGTCGACCATGGTATCGAGTTGCCCGAGCGGCGGCTGTTGGCAGGTAAACCGGCGGAAGGCCATATCCGTTTGCGGGCCTCGCACCAGGCTGGCCTGCTGGTATTGGAACTCAGTGATGATGGCGGCGGCGTCGACCTGCAGCGGTTGCGTCAGAGCATTATCGAGCGGCAGTTGTCCCCTGCTGAAACCGTGGCGCAGATGAGCGAAGCCGAGTTGCTGACCTTCCTGTTCCTGCCGGGCTTCAGTCTGCGTGACAAGGTGACCGAGGTTTCCGGGCGTGGCGTTGGCCTGGATGCAGTGCAGCATATGGTCCGACTACTGCGCGGGTCTATCGTGCTGACCCAGACTAACGGGCAGGGCAGCTGTTTTCACTTGGAAGTACCCCTGACCCTTTCGGTCGTGCGCAGTCTGGTTGTGGAAGTCGGCGCGGAAGCCTATGCCTTTCCGCTGGCGCACATCGAGCGAACCCTGGAACTGCCCCCTGAGGCCATCGTACAGATAGAGGGGCGTCAGCATTTCTGGCATGAAGGTCGGCATATCGGCTTGGTCGCGGCCAATCAGTTGCTCAATCGGCCGCCGACCGAGACTGATGCGCCGACGATTAAAGTAGTGGTTATCCGCGAGCGAGACATGCTCTACGGCGTGGCCGTCGAACGCCTGGTCGGCGAGCGGGTGTTGGTGGTTATGCCGCTCGATGCGCGGTTGGGTAAAGTCCAGGATATTTCCTCTGGGGCCCTGCTGGATAATGGCAGTGTGGTGTTGATCATCGACGTCGAAGATCTGTTGCGCTCGGTCGAGAAGTTGCTCAGCACTGGCCGTCTGGAGCGCATCGAACGTGGTCACCGCAATACTCGCGAGGCGGCGCGCAAGCGCATCCTGGTGGTTGATGACTCACTGACCGTGCGCGAACTGCAGCGCAAGCTGTTGAGCAATCGCGGCTATGAAGTTGCGGTGGCGGTTGACGGCATGGACGGCTGGAACGCGCTGCGTGGTGAGGATTTCGATTTGCTGATTACCGATATCGACATGCCGCGGATGGATGGTATCGAGTTGGTCACTTTGTTGCGTCGCGACAGCCGCCTGCAATCGCTGCCAGTCATGGTGGTGTCCTACAAGGATCGTGAAGAAGATCGTCGCCGTGGACTGGACGCTGGAGCCGACTACTATTTGGCAAAAGCAAGTTTCCATGATGATGCCTTGCTTGATGCTGTGGTCGAGTTGATCGGGGGAGCCCAGGGATGAAGATCGCTATCGTCAACGACATGCCCATGGCGGTGGAGACTCTGCGCCGGGCGCTAGCGTTCGAGCCACTGCACCAGGTCATCTGGGTAGCCAGCAACGGTGCCGAAGCCGTGAAGATGTGTGCCGGACAGACGCCGGACCTGATCCTGATGGATCTGATCATGCCTGTCATGGATGGTGTAGAGGCCACCCGGCGAATTATGGCCGAGACACCCTGCGCCATTGTGATTGTCACCGTGGACCGTCAGCAGAATGTCCACCGCGTATTCGAAGCCATGGGGCATGGCGCGCTGGACGTGGTCGACACCCCGGCGCTGGGAGCGGGTGATCCCAAGGAAGCGGCAGCGCCGCTGCTGCGCAAAATCCTCAATATCGGCTGGTTGATCGGCCAACAACGCAGCAACACCCCGCAGCCCATGGCGGCGCCCGCGCGCGAACTCGCGCAGCGCCAGAAGCTGGTTGCCATTGGCTCCTCTGCCGGTGGTCCTGCGGCTCTGGAAGTGCTGCTCAAAGGTTTGCCGCGGGATTTTCCTGCCGCTATCGTGCTGGTGCAACACGTCGATCAGGTATTCGCCGCGGGCATGGCCGAATGGCTCAGTAGCGCCTCGGGTTTGACTGTGCGCTTGGCCTGTGAGGGAGAAGCGCCGCAACCAGGGCAGGTACTGCTGGCCGGCACCAACCACCACATTCGCCTGCTCAAGAACGGCACCCTGGCTTACACCGCAGAACCGGTGAACGAAATCTACCGGCCTTCGATTGATGTATTTTTTGAAAGCGTTGCCCGTTACTGGCGCGGGGACGCAATAGGCGTGCTCTTGACCGGGATGGGCCGCGACGGTGCCCAAGGTCTGAAATTGATGCGCCAGCAAAGCTTCCTGACCATCGCTCAGGACCAATACAGCAGCGCCGTTTACGGCATGCCCAAGGCCGCGGCTGCGATAGATGCGGCCATGGAAATTCGCCCTCTGGAGCGAATTGCTGCACGATTGATGGAATTTTTTCCAAAATGACGATATGTATTTCGCCACGCCGGACCTCCGGCAGTGACCAGGTGACAACGCATGAATGATTTACCGCTCGACGGTTTTCCGGCCGCCAATGAAAATTCGGCAATGGTCCTGCTGGTCGACGATCAGGCAATGATCGGTGAGGCGGTGCGGCGTGGGCTGGCGCATGAAGAGAACATCGATTTCCACTTCTGTGCCGACCCTCATCAGGCTGTTGCACAAGCTGTGCAGATCAAACCAACGGTGATTCTCCAGGACTTGATCATGCCAGGGCTCGACGGTCTGACGCTGGTGCGTGAGTACCGGAACAATCCGGCAACCCAGGACATTCCGATCATCGTTCTGTCGACCAAGGAAGACCCGCTGGTAAAAAGCGCAGCCTTTGCCGCCGGCGCCAACGACTACCTGGTCAAACTGCCCGATAACATCGAGTTGGTAGCGCGAATTCGCTACCACTCGCGCTCATACCTGACCTTGTTGCAGCGCGACGAGGCGTATCGCGCCTTGCGCGTGAGCCAGCAGCAGTTGCTCGATACCAATCTGGTGCTGCAGCGCTTGATGAATTCCGACGGCCTTACTGGCCTGTCCAATCGTCGTCATTTCGATGAGTATCTGGAGCTTGAGTGGCGCCGGGCGATGCGCGAGCAGGCTCAGCTTTCGCTGCTCATGATCGACGTCGATTACTTCAAGGCATTCAACGACACGTTCGGGCACCTGGCCGGCGACGAGGCGCTGCGCAAGGTTGCCGAGGCCATTCGCGGCTCCTGCGCTCGTCCTACCGATCTTCCCGCGCGATATGGTGGCGAAGAGTTTGCCCTGGTTCTGCCCAACACCTCGCCGGGTGGCGCGCGCCTGGTAGCGGAAAAACTGCGCCAGATCGTGGTCGGGATGAACATCGCGCACAACATGCCGGTCGCCGACGCCAGCCTGACGGTGAGTATCGGCTTGTCTACCCTCACGCCTGCGATTGGCAGCCATTGTCGGCAGCTGATTTCGGCGGCAGACAAAGGCTTGTACCTGGCCAAGAACAATGGTCGCAACCAGGTTGGCGTGGCATGAGGCAGGCCTTGGTGCCAGCCCCGATTTAGCGATGCAGATCCTTGTGCAACAACCGCCCGACGGGCTGCCGTCGGGTTCCAGACTCGGTTATACTCTCCGGCTTTTCTACAGATTACGCACGAGAGCCGCCCGCCCATGGAAATCCAACCAATCCTGAATACCATCAAGGACCTGACCGAGCGTTCCGAGTCTATTCGGGGGTATCTTTGACTACGATCACAAGCATGAGCGCCTGATCGAAGTCAACCGTGAGCTTGAAGACCCTAGCGTCTGGAATAAGCCTGAATACGCCCAGGAGCTGGGCCGCGAGCGCGCTGCGCTGGCGCAGATCGTCGACACGCTCGACGAAATGGCCAGTGGCCTGGCCGACTCGCGCGAATTGCTCGACATGGCTGTCGAAGAAAACGACGAAAGCTCCGTCAACGATGTCGTCGAGATGCTTGAAGGCCTTGAGGCCTCTCTCGCGCAGTTGGAATTCCGCCGCATGTTCAGCGGTGAAATGGACATGAACAACGCCTACCTGGATATCCAGGCCGGCTCCGGCGGTACCGAAGCCCAGGACTGGGCCAACATCCTCTTGCGCATGTACCTGCGCTGGGCTGACAAACGCGGTTTCGACGCTACCATCATGGAGCTGTCGGCCGGTGAAGTCGCCGGGATCAAAGGCGCTACCGTGCACATCAAAGGCGAATATGCCTTTGGCTGGTTGCGCACCGAAATTGGTGTGCACCGCCTGGTACGTAAAAGCCCGTTCGACTCCGGCAACCGCCGCCACACCTCGTTCTCGGCGGTGTTCGTGTCCCCTGAGATCGACGACAAAGTCGAAATCGATATCAACCCGTCGGACCTGCGTATCGACACCTATCGCTCCTCGGGTGCCGGTGGCCAGCACGTTAACACCACCGACTCGGCCGTCCGTATCACCCACGTACCGACCAACACCGTGGTCAGTTGCCAGAACGAACGTTCCCAGCACGCCAACAAAGACACCGCCATGAAAATGCTGCGGGCCAAGTTGTACGAGCTGGAAATGCAAAAGCGCAATGCGGCGTCCCAGGCCCTGGAAGACAGCAAGTCGGACATTGGCTGGGGTCACCAGATCCGTTCGTATGTGCTTGACGCCTCGCGGATCAAGGATCTACGCACCAACATCGAGCGCAGCGACTGCGACAAGGTGCTCGACGGCGATATCGACGAATACCTGGAAGCCAGCCTCAAGCAGGGGCTGTAACCGCGACACCGATGCCGCGGGCAAGCGCTCCTGTAGCGCTTGCCCCGCGATCCCAGGCCCGAGCCTGGGACAATGAACCTGTGATGGAAGATGTGACGACATGAGCGACCTAAAACTCGACCCGCAAGACCTGCAACAGGAAGAAAATACCCTGATCGCCTTGCGCAAGGAAAAACTTGCCGCAGAGCGTGCCAAGGGCAATGCCTTCCCCAACGACTTCCGCCGTGACAGCTACTGCAACGACCTGCAGAAACAGTATGTCGACAAGACCAAGGAAGAGCTGGAAGCTGCAGCGATTCCGGTCAAGGTTGCCGGGCGCATCATGCTCAACCGTGGCTCGTTCATGGTGATCCAGGACATGACCGGTCGAATCCAGGTCTACGTCAACCGCAAGACCCTGCCGGAAGAAACCCTGGCCGCGGTCAAGACCTGGGACCTGGGTGACATCATTGCCGCCGAAGGTACCCTGGCGCGTTCCGGCAAAGGCGACTTGTACGTCGAGATGACCAACGTGCGCCTGCTGACCAAGTCGCTGCGCCCGCTGCCCGACAAACACCATGGCCTGACCGACACCGAGCAGCGCTATCGCCAGCGTTATGTCGACCTGATGGTCAACGAAGAAGTGCGCGATACTTTCCGCGTGCGTTCTCAGGTCATCAACCATATCCGCAACTTCCTGATCAAGCGCGACTTCCTGGAAGTGGAAACGCCAATGCTGCAGACCATCCCGGGTGGTGCAGCGGCCAAGCCGTTCGAAACCCACCATAACGCCCTGGACATGGCCATGTTCCTGCGTATCGCGCCGGAGCTGTACCTCAAGCGCCTGGTGGTGGGTGGCTTCGAGAAAGTTTTCGAGATCAATCGCAACTTCCGTAACGAAGGTGTTTCGACCCGGCACAACCCCGAGTTCACCATGCTCGAGTTCTACCAGGCCTACGCCGACTACGAAGACAACATGGACCTTACCGAAGAGCTGTTCCGCGAGCTGGCGCAGCTGGTTCTGGGCAGCACCGACGTGCCATATGGCGACAAGGTGTTCCACTTCGGCGAGCCATTCGTGCGTCTGTCGGTATTCGACTCGATCCTCAAGTACAACCCTGAGCTGACTGCCGACGACCTTAACGACATCGACAAGGCTCGTGCCATCGCCAAGAAAGCCGGTGCCAAGGTCCTTGGTTTCGAAGGTCTGGGCAAACTGCAGGTGATGATTTTCGAAGAACTGGTCGAGCACAAGCTGGAGCAGCCTCACTTCATTACCCAGTACCCGTTCGAAGTCTCGCCATTGGCTCGTCGCAACGACGAGAATCCGAACGTTACCGATCGCTTCGAGCTGTTCATCGGTGGCCGTGAGATTGCCAACGCCTACTCCGAGCTCAATGATGCCGAAGACCAGGCCGAGCGCTTCATGGCGCAGGTTGCCGACAAGGACGCCGGTGACGACGAAGCCATGCACTACGATGCAGATTTCGTCCGCGCCCTGGAATATGGCATGCCGCCAACCGCGGGTGAGGGTATCGGTATCGACCGTCTGGTGATGCTGCTGACCAACTCGCCGTCGATTCGCGACGTTATTCTGTTCCCGCACATGCGCCCACAAGCCTGAGGGGAGCAATGAAAAAACCGCCTTTTCAGGCGGTTTTTTATTGAGCTGCAAGCGCGAATGCAGCGTCGTCGAACGCTCCACTATCCAAACTTCCCGAGGTATCCCGTGACAATGGCCCATCAAGGCGCCGCTGGCGTAGCAACCGCCGTGGCCGAAAGTGTTCGATATCAAGGCCGAAAGGCCAGTCGCCAGGGCAGCGAGCAGCGTCGGCAGGATATTCTCGATGCAGCCATGCGCATTGTCGTTCGTGATGGCGTTCGTGGTGTACGTCATCGCGCTGTAGCAGCCGAGGCCGGGGTGCCTTTGTCGGCGACCACCTATTACTTCAATGACATTGAAGACCTGCTTACCGATACCTTTGCCCAGTATGTGGAGCGCAGCGCCGCTTACATGGCAAAGCTGTGGGAGCACACGGAAGTGGTCTTGCGTCAGTTGCTTTCTCAAGGTGATCAAAGCCTGCCATGCCGCGCGCTCCTGGCCGATGAAGTGGCGAAAATGATGGCCGACTATGTCCAGCGCCAACTGCACAACCGGCGTGACTTTCTCATGGCCGAGCAGGCCTTTCGCCAGGAGGCATTGCTGTGCCCGCGTCTGGCCGAACTGGTCAAGCTGCACGAGCAGATTCTGCTCCATGGCGCCTGTCAGATGCTGGAGGTTGTCGGCTCGCGTCAGCCGCAGCAGGATGCGCTGGTGTTGACGGCGATTGTCGAGCAGATGGAATATCAGGGCCTGCTCGACAGTTCACAGGTCGATGCGCATACGCAGATGCTCGCTATCCTTACTCGGTACTTGCATCTGGTGCTGGCCGCCGTGTGAGCCGCGACCCTATTTCAAGGAGAACCCGATGAAAGCCAGAAGTCTGTTGTTGGCATTGTCGTTTTTGCTGCTTGGCGGTTGTCTGGTCACCTTCAATGAGCCGATGCCGGCCAATGAGGCCGCGCCCAAGGCGCTGCTGGGCAAATGGATCAGCAAGGACGCCTGGGGGGAACCGTTGAGCCTGCAGATCAGTCGCAGCGGTGGCGACGCCTACAAGGCGGTGGCTATCGGCAAAGACAAGAAGCGCGATGAGTACGTGTTCACGGTGTCCCGCCACGGCAACCGTTGGTATCTCTCGGCGGGTGTACCCAAGCGGCTCGGCGGAAACTTCCTGATCGGCGGGTTCGAGGTCGTCGATGGCAAGGAACTGGTGGTCTACAACCTCGATGTCGAGCAGGTCAACCAGGCCGTGGAGAAGAAAGAGCTCAGCGGGCGTACCTATGACGTTCCGGAGGACAACGGTGAAGGCGTGCTGATCGACAGCCCGGCCGAGCGGGTCCTGGCCTACCTTGACGATCCGGCCAACTCCGACCTGTTTATCGAAGTGGCGCGGTTCCAGCGGGCAGGCAAGTAAAAGAGTCAATTCAAGGAGAGTAGGGTGGACGAGTACCAGCAGACGATACGTGCCCTGTCTGATCGCATTGTCCTGGCACAAACGCCCATTCGCGTGCTCGATGCGGTGAAATGGGATGACAGCATCCGCCAGGGGTTTCTCAAGGCCAAGGGCAAGGAGATGCCCGCGGTCGATCGGGCTTATTACCAGGGCCGGCCGTTGTCGTTCGACTCTGGCGCAGTAAAGCTCGAGTTCCAGAACATCGAGCGTGACATTACCCGGCAACTGGGCCAGTTCAATCCGGTTGGGCAGATCATGCGGCGCATGTGCAAGGAGTACCGCATGGTGGTGCGCATGCTTGAAGCGCGCGGCACCGAGGATTTCGGGCTGATTTCTCAGGAGCTTTACGGTGCCGCTTCCGATGCGTTTCACGCCGGCGACCCGACCCTGGCTGACCTGGGGTTGATGCTCTCGGATTACCTGAACAATATCGACGGCCGAGGCGACCTCAAGGATGAACCGAAGAACCTCACGGCAAAACAAGCCGTCGAGATGCTGCAGAGGCGTTTGAACAAGGTGTTCAACGAAGCCGAAGACACAATTCGGGTGTTCGAGTCCGACGGTATCGTCGCTGACGCCGCAGCGGGTGCCGACTACATCAAGATTCGCGCCGATGCGATGTTCAACAGCCGCGACGTGCGTGCACTGGAGGTCCATGAAGGGTTGGTGCATGTGGGCACCACACTCAATGGCCTGAACCAGCCGATCTGCACCTTTCTGGCCAAGGGGCCGCCCTCGTCGACTGTTACACAGGAAGGCCTGGCGATTCTCATGGAGGTCATTGCTTTTGCTTCCTACCCGAGCCGCCTGCGCAAACTGACGAACCGCACCCGGGCCATCCATATGGTCGAGGAGGGTGCCGACTTCATGCAAGTCTACGAGTTTTTCCGCGCCCAGGGCTTCGGCATGCCGGAGAGCTATGGCAATGCCAGTCGAGTGTTCCGCGGATCGGTACCCAATGGGCTGCCATTTACCAAGGATTTGTCCTACCTCAAAGGCTTCATCATGGTTTACAACTATATTCAGTTGGCCGTGCGCAAGGGCAAGCTTGAACAGATCCCGTTGCTGTTTTGCGGAAAGACCACGCTTGAGGATATGCGCACATTGCGCCAATTGGTCGATGAAGGCCTGGTGGAACCACCCAAGTACTTGCCGGAACAGTTTCGTGACCTCAACGCGCTATCGGCCTGGATGTGCTTCTCCAACTTCCTTAACCACCTGAGCCTGGACCGGATTGAAGCCGACTATTCGAACATTCTCTGAATCGGGGTGCAAAACCCTGGGCTTGCTGCTGGTGGTGGTGCTGACACTGGGTGGTTGCAGTTCGCTGCTGTTCTACCCTGAGCCTGGCCAGCCGTTCACCCCCGAGAAAGCCAAGCTTGAATACCGTGACGTAGCCCTGACCGCGGCTGACGGTACGCGCCTGCACGGTTGGTGGCTGCCAGCCAAGCCGGGGGTCGAGGTCAAGGGCACGGTTCTGCACTTGCATGGCAACGGTGGCAACCTGGCCTGGCATCTGGGTGGCAGTTGGTGGCTTCCGGAACACGGTTATCAGGTACTGTTGCTGGACTACCGCGGTTACGGCTTGTCCCAGGGCAAGCCGGCACTGCCTGAAGTCTATCAGGACATCGCCGCAGCACTGGACTGGCTCGACAAGGCCCCGCAGGTGCAGGGTAAGCCGCAAATACTGCTGGGGCAGAGCCTGGGTGGCTCCATGGCTATTCATTACCTGGCGCACAACCCAGAGCAAGCCAAGCGTTTCAAAGCGATGGTGTTTGACGGCGTGCCGGCCAGCTATCGTCAGGTCGGACGCTTTGCCCTGAGCAATTCGTGGGTGACATGGCCATTGCAAGTACCCCTGTCGTGGCTAGTGCCTGACAGCGACAGTGCAATCAACTCGATTGCGCAGCTCAAGACACCGCCGAAGTTGTTCTTTCACAGTATCGACGATCCTATTGTGCCGCTGGCCAATGGCATTGAGCTGTATCAGGCAGCGCCGCCGCCAAGGGTGTTGCAATTGACCCGCGGTGGTCATGTGCAGACGTTTGCCGACCGTACCTGGCGGCAGGTGATGCTGCGCTTTTTGCAAGATCCTGAACATTTCAATGGGCTGCGGCGTTTGGCCGAAGTCCCTAATTACCCTGACGAGACGTCACAATGAGTGAAGAACGTAACGCTGTCCCCCTGATCATTACCGGTGTCTGCAGCATCATCGGCACCGTTGCAGCGCTGTGGTACTACGGCTACCTGCATTTTGCCAAGCCGGAAGATGCACTGCTGCTGTCGGATTTCACCATGCTCAAGACAATACCGGGGGAGGATTACAAGATTTCGCTCAAACCGGCCAACCAGGTCGCTCAATGTGTCGATGGCGTGCTGGTGTTGTTCGATATGTCGCAAAAAGGCCTGACCGGTGTGTTGGTGGACAACAAGAAGCAGGCCGTGCGTTGCCTGGGTCAAGAGACGCCGCAGCAACTCGAACAGTAACGGCAAGCCCGCCCCACGGACTGGGTTCCGTGGGGCGGGCTTGCTTTTGCGATGCAGCTTTACATCAATGCGCCTGGCTTACCGAGCGCGGTGCCACGGGCTGGTTGTCGTTGGAAATAGTCACTTCCACGCGACGGTTCTGGGCACGGCCCGAGTTGCTCGCATTATCGGCAATGGGGTATTCCTTGCCGTAGCCCTGGGCAACGATTCGTGATGGATCGACACCTGCACGTACCAGCGCCATGCGCACCGAGGCTGCGCGACGCTCGGACAGCGTCTGGTTGTAGTTGGCGCTACCTTTGCTATCGGTGTAGCCCTCGACAATCACTTTGCGGTCAGGGTTTTCCTGGAGGTAGCGAGCCAATGTGGTGATGTTGGGCAGGGCGCTGCTTTTCAGATTGGCCTTGTCGAAATCAAACAGTACATCGCCAAAGGTCACCAAGGTGCCGCGATCGGTTTGCTTGGCGTTGAGGCTGTCCTGTAGTTTCTGGATCTGAGCATCACGTGATTCCAGGCGGGCCTTGGCGCGTTGGGCAGAGGCATCTTTCAAGTTGCCTTCGGCGGTGCGCAGCGCGATGGTCTGCTTGGCCACTTCAATGCGCTGGTTGGTCAGGTAGGCGAGTTGATCGACCTTCTTCTCGTCATCCTTGTTCATGTAGGCCGCGTCGGCCTTGTTCAGCCAGTCCTGAGCGTCCTTGGTTTCCAGCGCGGCAACTTTGCTGGCCTGTGGATTGCTCTGCAGGGTAGAGAAGTTGGTCCGTGCCGATTCCAGGTTGGCGTTCGGCTGCGTTGAGCAAGCGGCCAGACCGACGCTCAGCGCCAGCAGGGCGGGGATCATCATGTGTTTGCGCATAATGGTTCATCCTTTGATCAATTACGAATGCTTGGGTCGACAGTGCGGCGCTCACTGCGCGCTGCGCATGCCTTCCTCACGCAAGTCCTGAACGCCCTCGTGGGCATCTTGAACGGCTTTTTCGGCCTTGGCGGCCTGCGCCTTGCGTTCGGCAACACGTGCATCCCATTCGGCCTGTTCGGCCAGGCGCTTGGCATCGTCGTATTGCTTGTCATGCATGGCGATTTCAGCCTGCTTGAGCTTGTCCTGGGCGGCCTTCATTTCCACTGCGGCAAACTCGGTACCGCCGGCGCTGACTGCCGAGTTGACCGCCGACTGGGTGACGGCGTACTGCTCGGTGGGTGGGTTGCCGGCACAGCCTGCCAGCACCAGGCTGCTGCCCAGTGCCAGCGCAGCCAGTTTGAGCCCGCGCAGGTGAGAGGGTGAGGTGTTAGCGGTATGGGTCTTCATACTGGTCAACTCCATTGGATCGCTCCTGATGAACAACAGATTCCGTAACAGTCCATCGGCAGTCCGGTCAGCTTCGGTTGCTGATGGGCTTTGCCGTGATGGCTACTGGCTGTGACCGAGGTGTTTTTTCAATAGTTCAGAAAAAAGTGCGTCAAAAAAGCGGGTTTTTCTGACTGATCAGTCAGTGCTTTTTTGCCGGAACTTCGAGCGGTGCGCGGGGTACGCGGGCGCATGCGCGAGCGCCCGATACCGGAGCGGAAGAGGGATTTCAGTGGGTCGGTTCGTCTTTCTGGCTGCTCAGGTCGTGCAGATAGCGACGAGACAAGGCGAGGAAGCGCGGAGTGGGGCCGATGTCCTCGTAGAGCGGATCGCCTTCTTCATCGGTGGCGATTACGTGTTGTCCCTGGATGTAGGGGAAGCTGGCTTCCAGCTCTTCCAGCGCTGCACCCAGTAGCTCGCCGAGTAATTCTTCGGGGCGCCGCTTGGGGTACATTTCTGCCAACGCGGCCAGGCGCGCCGCGGATTCCACGTCCAGGTGCAGGATATGACCGGTGGGGCTCAGACGGCCCTTGTCGTTCTGTTCCCAGTGCTGGGCAAGCTCACGGATTTTCATGATCACCTCATCAATCCTCAAGGATCTGTTTTCAGCGTAGTCACTGTGCAGTCATTGGTCTGCCTTGAAGCATGACCGGTAGTGGGGCACTCTGGAGCCAGAGCGGTTTTCCAGGAATGCCGGAGACAAGGCTGATGACTGATATCGATGTGCGCTTGCGTGAAGATGTTCATTTGTTGGGTGAATTGTTGGGGGACACCATACGTGATCAGCACGGTGAGGCGTTCCTGCAGAAAATCGAAGAAATCCGCCGCAGCGCCAAAGCTGATCGCAGTGGTGCGGCCGAGCAATTGAGCTCTACCCTCAATGACTTGGCTGACGATGAATTGTTGCCGGTAGCGAGAGCGTTCAACCAGTTTCTCAACCTGGCCAACATCGCCGAGCAATATCAATTGATACGGCGGCGCGATAGCGGTCAGCCCGAGCCGTTCGAAGCGCGGGTACTGCCGGAATTGCTGGCGCGACTGAAGGCGGCAGGGCACAGTGATGATGCCTTGGCGCGCCAGGTCGGCAAGCTGAGTATCGAGCTGGTATTGACCGCTCACCCCACCGAAGTCGCTCGTCGCACGCTGATTCAAAAATACGATGCGATTGCTGCGCAGTTGGCTGCTCAGGATCATCGCGACCTGATCCCTGCCGAACGCGAACAAGTGCGTCAGCGCCTGCAACGCTTGATCGCTGAAGCCTGGCACACCGAAGAAATTCGCCGCACTCGGCCAACGCCAGTCGATGAGGCGAAGTGGGGCTTCGCGGTGATCGAACACTCGCTCTGGCATGCTATTCCCCATCATCTGCGCAAGGTCGATAAGGCGCTTCACGCCGCCACCGGCCTGCACTTGCCGCTGGAAGCGGCGCCGATACGCTTTGCTTCGTGGATGGGCGGTGACCGTGACGGCAATCCCAATGTCACTGCGCCGGTAACCCGCGAAGTGCTGTTATTGGCGCGTTGGATGGCCGCTGACCTGTTTTTGCGTGATGTCGAATCCCTGGCCGCCGAGCTGTCCATGCAGCAGGCCAGCGAGGCCCTGAAGGCCAAGGCTGGTGACTGCGCCGAACCCTATCGGGTGATACTCAAACAGCTGCGTGACCGCTTGCGGGAAACCCGTGCCTGGGCGCACAGCGCATTGAAGTCGCCGCAGGTGCCATCGCCGCTGGTGCTGCAGGACAACCATGAACTGTTCGAGCCGTTGCACCTGTGTTTCGAGTCCTTGCATGCCTGTGGCATGGGTGTGATTGCCAATGGGCCGCTGCTGGATTGCCTGCGCCGGGCGGTTACCTTTGGCCTGTTCCTGGTACGCCTGGACGTGCGTCAGGATGCTGCCCGGCACACCGCCGCGCTTAGTGAGATCACCGAGTATCTGGGGCTGGGACGCTACGCCGACTGGGACGAGGATGAGCGTATCGCCTTCCTGGCCCAAGAACTCACTAGCCGACGGCCATTGCTGCCTGGCTATTTCCAGCCGCAGGCCGAAACTGCCGAGGTTCTTGCCACTTGCCGCGAGATCGCCGCTGCACCCGCTGCGTCGCTGGGCTCTTATGTAATCTCCATGGCGGGTGCTGCTTCCGACGTGCTGGCCGTACAGTTGCTGCTCAAGGAGGCCGGTGTACTGCGCCCAATGCGTGTGGTGCCACTCTTCGAAACGCTGGCGGACCTGGATAACGCAGGTCCCGTGATGGAGCGCCTGCTCGGTCTGCCGGGTTATCGCAGCGCCCTGCACGGTCCTCAGGAAGTCATGATCGGCTACTCCGATTCAGCCAAGGATGCTGGCACCACTGCAGCTGCGTGGGCGCAGTATCGGGCGCAGGAAACGCTGGTCCGTATCTGTCGTGAGCAGCAAGTCGAGTTGCTGCTGTTTCATGGCCGTGGCGGCACGGTTGGACGTGGCGGCGGCCCAGCCCATGCGGCCATTCTTTCGCAGCCGCCGGGATCGGTCGCAGGACGTTTTCGCACGACCGAACAGGGCGAGATGATCCGCTTCAAGTTTGGTCTGCCGGATATCGCCGAGCAGAACCTGAACCTGTATTTGGCGGCAGTGCTGGAAGCGACCTTGCTGCCGCCACCGCCGCCCCAGCCAGCCTGGCGGACGTTGATGGACGAGTTGGCCGCCGACGGGGTCAAGGCCTATCGCGGCGTGGTGCGGGATAATCCCGAGTTCGTCGAGTATTTCCGTCAGTCCACCCCGGAGCAGGAACTTGGACGCTTGCCCTTGGGCAGCCGCCCGGCCAAGCGTCGTGCGGGTGGCATCGAGAGCCTGCGCGCGATTCCGTGGATCTTCGGCTGGACACAGACCCGCTTGATGCTCCCAGCCTGGCTGGGTTGGGAAGCCGCGTTGAACAACGCCTTGCGTCGCGGTCAGGGTGATCTGCTGGCGCAGATGCGTGAGCAGTGGCCGTTTTTTCGCACGCGTATCGACATGCTGGAAATGGTCCTGGCCAAGGCCGATGCGGAAATTGCCCGCTCCTACGACGAACGTCTAGTGCAACCAGAGCTGCGACCTTTGGGTGCACATTTGCGCGACCTATTGTCGCAGGCGTGTGGTGTGGTACTGGGTCTGACCGGGCAGCCGGTGCTACTGGCGCACAGTCCCGAGACCCTGGAATTCATCCGGCTGCGCAATACCTACCTGGACCCGCTGCATCTATTGCAGGCGGAGTTGCTGGCGCGTTCGCGCAAACGTGAAGCCGCTCTGGACAGCCCATTGGAGCAGGCTCTGCTGGTTACTGTGGCAGGCATTGCCGCAGGTTTGCGCAATACCGGTTGAGTTCAGGCGCAACACTGCGATTCGCCTCGTAGCGAGGAGGAGATTGCTTGCAAAGCAATGGGTTGCGCTCGGCGCAACCTGTGCTTTGTATGGCGCGTGTGTGTGCTTTCTTCCGACTTTCGAGCGCTTGTGTGGCTTGAAGCCGCTGTGTATCTTGAGCAGCCTTTTGACCGATTTGTGGTCATGACCCAATTCCGGACTTGGCCCTCTGCGCCGACTCCATTGATTTGCTTACAAAAATGAGGAGCACAATATGCGCGTGATTCTGCTGGGAGCTCCCGGGGCCGGTAAAGGTACTCAGGCAAAGTTCATCACCGAAAAATTCGCCATTCCACAGATCTCCACCGGCGACATGCTGCGTGCTGCTGTAAAGGCCGGCACTCCGTTGGGCCTGGAAGCCAAGGCGATCATGGACGCAGGCAAGCTGGTTTCTGACGAGTTGATCATCAACCTGGTCAAGGACCGCATTGCCCAGGCCGACTGCGCGAACGGTTTCCTGTTCGACGGTTTCCCGCGCACCATTCCTCAGGCAGAAGCCCTGGTGACTGCTGGCGTTGAAATTGATGCCGTCGTCGAAATCGCCGTCGAAGACGAAGAGATCGTTCAGCGTATCGCCGGTCGCCGCGTGCACGAAGGTTCTGGCCGTGTCTACCACATCGTCTACAACCCGCCGAAGGTTGAAGGCAAAGACGACGAAACCGGCGAAGCGCTGGTTCAGCGTAAAGATGACACCGAAGAAACCGTGCGTCATCGCCTCGCTGTCTACCATGACCAGACCAAGCCGTTGGTAGACTTCTACCAGAAGCTGTCGGCTGCCAATGGCGGCAAACCGAAGTACGCCCATATCGAAGGCGTAGGTTCGGTTGATGCCATCACCGCCAAGGTACTGGCTGCTCTGAGCTGATTGATACTCGGTAGCAGACAACGGCCCGCTTGCGGGCCGTAGTTGTTTATAATGCCGCTCTTTTTTCTCTCGCCTGGAACCCCCGATGACCACCTTGCTGGCCCTGGATACCGCCACTGAAGCCTGCTCCGTTGCCTTGCTGCATGATGGCAAGGTTTCCAGCCATTACGAGGTGATCCCACGCCTGCATGCGCAAAAGCTGCTGCCGATGATCCAACAGTTGCTGGCGGACGCCGGCACCACCCTGGCGGCGGTCGATGCCATTGCCTTTGGTCGTGGCCCGGGTGCGTTCACAGGTGTGCGTATCGCCATTGGCGTCGTCCAGGGCCTTGCCTTTGCCCTGGAGCGGCCGGTGCTGCCGGTTTCCAACCTTGCAGTACTGGCCCAGCGCGCGCTGCGCGAGCAGGGTGTGAGCCAGGTTGCGGCAGCCATTGATGCGCGCATGGACGAAGTGTACTGGGGTTGCTACCAGGAAACGGCAGGGGAGATGCGTTTGATCGGCAGCGAAGCGGTGTTGTCTCCAGAGCGCGCAGCGCTACCTGCCGGTGCCAGCGGTGAGTGGTTTGGCGCAGGCACCGGCTGGGGCTATGCCGAGCGCATAGGGGTGAAACTGTGCGCACAGGATGCAAGCCTGTTGCCTCACGCCGTGGATTTGCTGACCTTGGCTACCTTTGCCTGGCAGCGCGGGGAGGCCATTGCTGCCGATCTCGCCCAGCCTGTGTATTTGCGCGATAACGTGGCGACCCCAAAGGCGCGCTGACGGCTGCTCGTCTACTATTTCCAGAGCAAATAAAACCTTTTGCCCGAACTGTGGTCCAGTTATCAATCGGGCATTAGCGAAGGCACTCTGATGCTGCTAAATTGCCATCATTGCTTCTGAGAGATCGCCATGCGCATCGACGGTTTTTCCTCACAGTCCTACCCGATCAAGCGAACCCCGCGCAGGGCGCCGGTGCTCAGCGACGATGTGGACGAGGATCTACCCGGCGAATTCGAGGTTCAGCCGCAAGCCACCACTGGTCAAGCGCGCACCGGGGGGGTGCCCGCGCGCCAGCAGGACATGATCTTTCCTCGTGCTTGCAACAAGCGCACCGCCCAGGCCCTCGCCAGCTACCTGACCACCGCGGGCTTTGTCGATTGGGAGATGGAAGTGCTGGGGCTGGACCTGTACATTTGATGGATGATTCTGTCCACGCTTCCCTATTTTCTCGGTTGTCCCTCCTGGAGTGAAAACGCCTGGCGTGAGTATCTTTATCCTGCGGACGCTAAAACCGGCGACCTGCTGAGTCTGTACAGTCAGGTATTCAACGCTGTAGAAGGCAACACTACCTTCTATGCTCGACCGGCACCGGCGACCGTCGAGCGTTGGGCACAAATCATGCCCGCGCATTTTCGCTTCACCGCCAAATTTGGGCGCGACATCAGCCACGCTGGTGACTTGCGGGATCAGTTGACGGCTGCTCAGGCCTTCACCCAGTTGCTCAAACCACTCGGGCCCCGCGTTGCTCCATATTGGCTGCAATTGCCGGCAACCTTCGCGCCAGCGCGCCTGGGCGAGCTGGTAGCTTTTCTGGATGAAATCGATGTACCGATCGCGGTGGAAGTGCGCAATCGCGCATTCTTTGCCAGGGGCGAGGAAGAGCGCGCGTTGAATCGCTTGTTGCAGGGGCGTGGTGTCGAGCGAATCTGCCTTGATCCACGCGCTTTGTTCAGTTGTATGTCGCAGGCACCGGGAGTGCTCGACGCCCAATCGAAAAAGCCACGGGTGCCACCCCGACCGACTGCTTTCAGCCAGCATCCACAGGTGCGTTTTATCGGTCACCCGGAGCTGGCGGCCAACGAACCCTTTCTGTTGCCCTGGCTGGACAAGGTAGCCGCCTGGATCGAGGAGGGTCGCAGCCCCTATGTTTTCCTGCATACTGCCGATAATCGTTTGGCCGCTGCCCTGGCTCAGCGTTTTCATCGCGGCCTGATGGAACGCTTGCCCGGTTTGCCGGCCTTGCCTGAATTGGACAGGGCGCCAGAGGCCGAACAACTCGGTCTGCTGTGAACGCCTCCTGTCATTTGCCCGGGAGCCATGATCATGGATGTACAAACGCTACGTGCCGAAGCCTTCAAAGCCCTGCATGAACGCGACAGGGCGTTTGTCATTCCCAACCCTTGGGATGCCGGTTCCGCCAAACTGTTAGCCAGCCTCGGCTTCGAGGCGCTGGCGACTACCAGTGCCGGGCTGGCGTTCTCCTTGGGGCGCCCAGACGCTGAAGGCGCCATGAGTCTTGAGGAAACCTTGGCAAACGCCCGCGCTATAGTCGATGCGACCGCTCTGCCGGTGGCGGCGGATCTGGAGAATGGCTTCGGTGACAGTGCCAAGGATTGTGCCGAGGCCATCTTGCAAGGCGCGCAGGCAGGCTTGGTGGGCGGTTCTATCGAGGACGCCAGTGGTAATGCCGAGGAGCCGATCTACAGCTTCCATCACGCAGTGGAGCGGGTCGAAGCTGCCGTGGCAGCGGCCCGTAGCCTGGACTTCCCTTTCATGCTCTGTGCTCGCGCGGAAAACCTTTTGCATGGTCGCATGGACCTGGACGACACCATCGCGCGCCTGCAAGCGTTCGCCGAAGCTGGCGCCGACGTGCTTTACGCGCCTGGTTTGCGCACGGCGGAAGAAATTCGCGCCGTGGTGCAGGCTGTAGCGCCCAAGCCTGTCAACGTGTTGATGGGCATGACTGGCGTGGCGTTGAGCGTTAATCAACTTCAAGACCTTGGCGTGCGACGTATCAGCGTCGGGTCGTCGCTGGCACGTGCTGCGTTCGGTGCGTTTTACCGTGGTGCCGAAGAGATTTTCAATCAAGGCACGTTCAGCTATGGCGATCAGGCGCTGCCTTTCGATCATTTGAACCAGCTGTTCCAGCGTTGATCGTGTATGCGTAAAGGTGTAGTCCTGCTGTTCCTGGTGTTGATCGGCGCAACGGTATACGCCTGGCGTCAGGGGTGGCGTGTACCGGATGCCTGGAATCCATGGGCGGTGCTCGATGTGCGCCAGCCACCGAACCTGCTGACGCCTTATAAGCTTGGGCGATTGCAGGATAATCCGCAGCTCTGTGCACAAGCCCTGGCAAGTTCCGATCTGCGTTATCGCCCGCAAGCAGACAGCGCGACCGGAGCGCAGTGCCCGTTGCAGAACGTGGTGCGTGTCGAGGGTTCATCCGTACGCCTGAGCAGCAGTTTTCTTGCCAGTTGCCCCTTGGCGGTTGCCTATGCCCTGTTCGAACGCCATGCGCTACAGCCTGCCGCGCAGCGGGCATTTGCCCAGCCCGTGGTGCAAGTCGATCATCTCGGCAGCTTTGCCTGTCGCAACATGTACAACCGCAAAGAGGGAAGGCTCAGCCAGCATGCCACGGCCAATGCGCTGGACATCGCCGGCTTTCGCCTGGCGGATGGCCGGCGTATCAATCTAATCAATGACTGGCAGGGCGAGGGCGCCAAAGCGCGCTTTCTCAAGGATGTTCATGCCAGTGCCTGCGACAGCTTCAACACGGTTCTGGGGCCGGACTACAACGCAGCCCACCGTAATCACTTTCATTTGGACATGGGCTTCTGGCAGATCTGTCGCTGAGACTCAGGCGGCGATGCGCACGTTGTTCAGTACTACCGGACGAGCCCAGCGGGTGTCGAAGTCCAGCGCCGATTGCTGGGCTATCAGGGTAGGCTCGTCGAACGGCTCAGGTGCTTTGTCTAGCAGCTCCATTTCGAACTCGGCGATAGGCAGGAACAGCGATTTGGGAGCCGGCCCCGGGCCAGGTTCCGGTAGTGGCTGACCCTGGTTCATGACCACCGGGCGCACCCAGCTATTGCTGATGTCCAACTGGCGCTGTTGTTCGATGAGTTCGACATCGTCGAACGGCGGTGGCAGTTTTTCCAGCAACTGCGGTTCGAACTCGGCAATTGGCAGGAACAGCGGTTCGGGTGGAGCGATCTCGGTGTCCAGTACATTGCATTGACGCTGGCTGTGGATGTGCGCCAACAGCTGGCTGCCACCCAAGGGCTCGCCCGTGGCCTTGTCGAATTGCTCTATCTCGAGGGCTGCTTGCTGTTCGACTTCAGCGTGTTGCTCAGCCAGAGCGCGGGCAAAAAAATCCTGCCACAGGTGGCTGACGCCGCCCAGTGCCTGAGTATTGTGCCGGCCATAGTCGCCTACGGGCGATAAGTAGCCTGAGCTGAGCTGAAGAATGTCGGTCATGGCAGTCGCGGGCCGTAAGGTCTGGCAAAATAGCGAATACTTCGTATATCGGCAGTGGCCGACGATCATTTAATTTTTTTGAGTACAGGATTCGATGGTGGAGCAACTGGCAGACGGCGGTATCCGGGTCGAGGCGCTGACAGCCGACTATCAACCCAAGGCGCAAGAGTGGGCACAGCGTCTGGGCCTGCCTCTGGAAAGTGTGCACGCCGAGTTCGCCGTGCAGGTGGGTGCCAGCGGGCTGCAGATCCAGCAGCTTGGCCCACAGGCCCCCGGCCCGGTGCGTGTCGACTTCGTCGAGGGGGCCGCCGCGCACCGACGCGTTTTTGGTGGGGGTAGCGGGCAGATGATCGCCAGGGCAGTGGGCATTGCCCAAGGCGTTCGACCACAGGTGCTCGATGCCACCGCAGGGCTTGGCAAGGATGCCTTTGTATTGGCCAGCCTTGGCTGTCAGATGACCTTGATCGAACGCCAACCATTGGTGGCTGCACTGCTTGAGGATGGGCTGGCACGGGCAGCGGCTGACGCTGAGGTGGGGCCCATTGTGGCCCGCATGCAGTTGCTCACTGGTAACGCCATCGAGCGCATGCGTAGCTGGCAGGGCGAGCCGCCACAGGTCATTTACCTCGATCCGATGTTTCCGCACCGGGACAAGAGCGCTCTGGTGAAAAAGGAGATGCGGGTGTTCCGGCCATTGGTTGGCGATGACCTGGACGCACCTGCACTGCTTGAGGCAGCCCTGGCGCTGGCCAGTCACCGGGTAGTGGTGAAGCGTCCGCGCAAGGCGCCAATCATTGAGGGGCCCAAGCCGAGTCACAGCTTGGAAGGCAAGTCGAGTCGCTACGATATCTACCCGAAAAAAGCCCTCAAGTGATCAGGAGCGGTAGGCGCGCAAGAACACTTCAACCACCTCTGCGACATGAGCCTTGGCGGCTTCATCGTCCAGCGGCGGGGCGTAACCGAGCAAAAGGCGATAGTTCGGTGCGCCCTTGAGTAGACAGAAGAAGTGCTCCGCCGCCTTATCGGGGTGTTCGATACGAAGCAGGCCGCGCTGATCGACGCGGCGCAACAACAGTTCCATTTCCCGCAACACTCTTAATGGGCCCGCCTCGAAAAAAATCTGGCTGAGCTTGGGGTCCTGGTTTCCGAGGGTCATGATCAAGCGGGTCAGTTGCACCGACTGTTCGCTGCTGATCAATGCCTGGAAATTGCAGCCGATGTTGAGCAGCACCTGCTCCAGTGGCACACCGTCGGGCAGCTCGAAGATCAGCTCGGGCAATTGCGCCGTACACGTGGCGGAAATGGCTGCGGTGAACAGCGTTTCTTTGTCGGTGAAATGGCTGTAGACGGTTAATTTTGAAACACCTGCCGCTGTCGCGACCGCATCCATGCTGGTGCTGGCATAGCCAAGCGTAAGAAACAGCTGCTTGGCCGCCTCGAGAATTGCCTGGCGCTTTGCCAGATCCTTTGGTCGGCCTGGGCCGACGGGAGCGGTGAGATCGTTGTGCATGGGTGACTTGTACAGATTCCGGTAAGTGAGCATGGTACATCGCCAGGGCATGGCGAGCCTGACAGATATCGTCATAACGAAGCGCTGTTAATACGTTTTTTCTCTTGGGCAGACGCTTCCCCGGTTCGATTCACTGATTTAATATACTCGCGAGTATAAATATTCCAAGCGTCACTCGCGAAAGGTCATTCATCATGTTGCGCCATGCCTTGCCCCTCGCTCTGCCCATTGGTCTTGCCTTGCTGCTAGTAGCGTGTGGGCAGGAAAGTGCGCCGCAGACCTCCCTGCGCCCCGCCCTGGTGGTGCAGCCGCAACCGGCCAGCGCTGCTGCGGACAGCTATCCGGGCGAGGTGCGCGCGCGCTTCGAACCGGAGCTGGCGTTTCGCATTGCTGGCAAGGTCAGCAAGCGCCTGGTGGAGGAAGGGCAGCGGGTCAAGGCTGAGCAGCCACTGGCCGAGTTGGACCCACAGGATGTGCGCCTGCAGTTGGAAGCCAGTCGTGCCCAGTTGGCTGCCGCTGAAGCCAACCTGAGTCTGGTGAAGGCTGAGCGCGATCGCTACCAGACCCTGCTGGAACGGCAAATGGTCAGCCGTTCCCAGTTTGATAACAGCGAAAACCTCTATCGCGCCGGCCTTGCCCGGCTCAAGCAAATGCGCGCCGAATTCGATGTGGCTGGCAATCAGGCAGAGTACGCGGTACTCCGCGCTTCCCAGGACGGGGTGATCGCCAAGCGTCAGGTCGAGGTGGGGCAGGTGGTCGCTGCAGGTCAAACCGTGTTCACCCTTGCTGCCGACGGCGAGCGCGAGGTATTGATTGGCCTGCCCGAGCAGCAGTTCGGTCGCTTCAAGGTTGGCCAACCCGTGGCGGTCGAGCTTTGGTCGCAGCCGGATCAGCGTTTCAGCGGGCGTATTCGTGAGCTGTCTCCGGCCGCCGACCCACGATCGCGCACCTTTGCCGCGCGTATTGCCTTCAGCGCCGGCAAGGTGCCAGCAGAGCTTGGGCAGAGTGCACGGGTTTATATCCAGCATGACCAACAGGTGGCACTGGCGGTGCCGCTGTCGGCGTTAACCGCTGAAAATGGTCAGACCTATGTCTGGCGTGTTGATGCCAACAACACGCTCAAGCGAGTTCCAGTTCGTGTCGGGGCCTTTGGCGAAAACACTGTCCCGGTGCTTGAAGGCTTGAGTGCATCGGACTGGGTAGTGGCGGCTGGCGTGCATGTGCTCCAGGAGGGGCAACAGGTGCGGCCGGTAGATCGGTCCAATCGTGTGGTGAATCTGGCGGCCAAGGAGTAAGTCCCGATGGGTTTCAACCTTTCCGCCTGGGCCCTGCGCAATCGCCAGATTGTGCTGTTCCTGATGATTCTGCTGGCTGTTGTCGGCGCGTTGTCCTACACGAAGTTGGGACAGAGCGAAGACCCTCCATTTACCTTCAAAGCCATGGTCATTCGCACCAATTGGCCAGGGGCCAGCGCAGAAGAAGTCTCGCGTCAGGTGACCGAGCGTATAGAAAAGAAGCTGATGGAGACCGGGGAGTACGAGAAGATCATTTCGTTCTCCCGGCCGGGTGAATCGCAGGTCACCTTCATGGCCCGCGACTCGATGCACTCGGCCGATATACCCGAGCTGTGGTATCAGATCCGCAAGAAAGTCGCCGATATTCGACATACTCTGCCGCCTGGTATCCAGGGGCCGTTCTTCAATGACGAGTTTGGCACCACCTTTGGCAATATCTATGCCTTGACCGGCGAAGGCTTCGACTATGCCGTGCTCAAGGATTACGCCGATCGCGTGCAGATCCAGCTGCAACGAGTCAAGGATGTGGGCAAGGTCGAGCTGCTGGGGCTGCAGGACGAGAAAATCTGGATCGAGCTGTCCAACCTCAAGCTGGCCACCTTGGGTTTACCGCTGGCAGCTGTACAGCAGGCCCTCGAAGAGCAGAACGCCGTGAGCACTGCGGGCTTTTTCGAAACCCCCAGCGAGCGTTTGCAGCTCCGGGTCAGTGGTCGGTTCGATACCGTCGAGCAGATCGAGCAGTTCCCGATTCGGGTAGGGGATCGCACGTTCCGCATCGGCGATGTGGCTCAGGTCCGTCGTGGTTTCAATGACCCTCCCGCACCTCGCATGCGCTTCATGGGTGAGGATGCCATCGGTCTTGCGGTGTCCATGAAAGCCGGCGGCGACATTCTGGTGCTGGGCAAGGCACTGGAAACTGAGTTCGCGCGCATTGCCCACAACCTTCCCGCCGGCATGGAACTGCGTAAGGTTTCCGATCAGCCGGCAGCAGTGAAAACCGGGGTCGGTGAGTTTGTTCAGGTGCTGATCGAAGCGCTGGCTATCGTCTTGCTGGTAAGTTTCTTCTCCCTGGGCGTGCGCACCGGTCTGGTGGTGGCCCTGGCTATCCCGTTGGTGCTGGCAATGACCTTTGCGGTCATGTATTACCTCGGGATCGGCCTGCACAAGATTTCTCTCGGCGCCCTGGTGCTTGCCCTTGGATTGCTGGTGGATGACGCGATCATCGCGGTGGAGATGATGGCCATCAAGATGGAGCAGGGTTTCGACCGTATCAAGGCCGCCAGCTACGCGTGGACCAGCACCGCGTTCCCGATGCTGACCGGGACCCTGATCACCGCGGCGGGATTTTTGCCCATTGCCACCGCGCAGTCCAGTACTGGTGAATACACCCGCTCGATCTTTCAGGTGGTAACCATCGCCTTGGTGGCCTCCTGGATTGCCGCCGTAGTATTTGTGCCGTACCTGGGTGAGCGCCTGTTGCCGGACCTCGCCAAGCGGCATGCTGCCAAGCACGGTACGGCAGACGGCGGACCTGATCCTTACGGCACACCGTTCTATCAGCGTGTACGGCGGGTGGTAGGCTGGTGTGTGGAGCGGCGCAAGACAGTGATCGTGGCGACCATTGCACTGTTCATTGGCAGCATTGTGTTGTTTCGCTTCGTACCGCAGCAGTTCTTCCCGGCCTCCGGGCGCCTGGAGCTGATGGTCGATCTGAAGTTGGCCGAAGGCGCATCGCTGAGCAACACGGCCGAGCAGGTCAAGCGTCTGGAGACAATGCTCAAGGAGCGTGCCGGCATCGATAACTATGTGGCCTATGTCGGCACGGGCTCACCGCGTTTCTACCTGCCATTGGACCAGCAATTGCCGGCGGCCAGTTTTGCCCAGTTTGTGGTGCTGGCCAAGACCATCGAAGAGCGTGAAGCCTTGCGAAGCTGGCTGATCGCGACCCTCGATGAGCAGTTCCCCGACATGCGCTCGCGCGTCACCCGCCTGGAAAACGGTCCACCTGTGGGCTATCCGGTGCAGTTCCGGGTTACTGGCGAGCACATCGAGCAGGTACGAGCCCTGGCGCGCAAGGTGGCGACCAAGGTGCGCGAGAATCCACATGTGGTCAATGTGCACCTGGATTGGGAAGAACCGAGCAAGGTGGTTTACCTCAACATCGATCAGGACCGCGCGCGTGCTCTTGGCGTGAGCACCGCCAACCTTGCCAAGTTCTTGCAGAGTTCGCTGACCGGCTCATCCGTCAGCCAGTTCCGTGAAGACAACGAGCTGATCGAAATTCTTCTGCGTGGTACTCAGCAGGAGCGCAGCGAGCTTGCCAGCCTGCCGAGCCTGGCGGTACCGACCGACAATGGACGCAGCGTTGCCCTATCGCAGGTAGCGACGCTGGAGTATGGCTTCGAGGAAGGCATCATCTGGCACCGCAACCGACTGCCGAACGTAACCGTGCGTGCCGATATATACGGTAAGGAGCAGCCTGTGACGCTGGTCCAGCAGATCCTTCCCACCCTGGACTCGATACGTGCAGAGCTGCCTGACGGCTACTTGCTGGACGTGGGCGGGACAGTGGAAGACTCGACGCGTGGGCAGAAGTCGGTGAACGCGGGTGTGCCGCTGTTCATCGTTGTCGTGTTGACCTTGCTGATGCTGCAGTTGCGTAGCTTCTCGCGCACGGTGATGGTGTTCCTCACCGCACCGCTTGGGTTGATCGGCGTAACCTTGTTCCTGCTGGTGTTTCGTCAGCCGTTCGGCTTTGTCGCGATGCTCGGTACCATTGCCCTTTCAGGAATGATCATGCGCAACTCGGTGATTCTGGTTGACCAGATCGAGCAAGACATTGCCGCCGGCCTGGACCGTTGGCAGGCGATCATCGAAGCCACGGTACGCCGCTTCCGTCCTATCGTGTTGACCGCGCTGGCAGCGGTGCTGGCAATGATCCCGTTGTCACGCAGTGTTTTCTTCGGGCCGATGGCGGTGGCAATCATGGGTGGGCTGATTGTGGCGACTGCGCTGACGCTGTTGTTCTTGCCGGCACTGTACGCGGCCTGGTTCAGGGTCAGGAAGGGCGGTTAGCTACAAGCTACAAGCTACAAGTGAAGGGTTGTAAACCCCCATTTGCAGCTTGCAACCGGCGCGCTCAAAGCGCGCCAAACACCTTCTTGGCCAAACCGGTTGCAGCAGCAGCCGGGTTCTGGCGAATGCTTTCTTCCTGCTTGGCGATCATCTCGAACAGGCCATCGAGCGCTTGTTCGGTCACATAGCCTTCGACATTGGCGTTCTTGGCTTCCAACACCCCAAAGGTCGCTGCTTGGCCGGCGAAGCTGTTGTACTGTTGGGCCAGGCCAACCTGGTCGGTAGCTTTCTTGACGATGGGCAGGAACTTGGCGCGGAGCTGTTCGCGGCTGGTCTTGTTCAGGTACTGAGTTGCCGAGTCATTACCGCCGGCGAGAATGCCCTTGGCGTCTTCGACGGTCATTTTCTTGACTGCATCCACCAGCAGAGCCTGAGCTTGTGGCACCGCAGCTTCGGCAGCCTGGTTCATGCTTGTCTCCAGTGCCTCGACCTCGGCACCCATACCAAACTGCTTCATCTTCTTCGCGACTTTGCCAAGGTTGCCCGGCAATTCGATGCGCACCTCAGGGTTGTTGCTGAAGCCTCCAGGGGCGCCGAGTTGTTTTACGGCGACCTGAGCCCCTTGGGTCAGTGCGTCCTTCAGGCCACCAGAGGCGTCCTTCTGTGACAGGTCACCAAGTGACAGTGCCATGGCACTGGCCGAGAGCAGCAGGCCGGCGCACAAGCCGGTCAAGGTAAGAGCAGGGCGGAACATGGCAGCATCCTTATCTGTAATCGGAACGGATATCAACGAACGGCATCAACTTTGATGCGTAGCGGCTGCGGATCGCTGCCGTCGAGCTGCACACCATGATGCTCGGTGTTGATGAACAGCAGCTTGCCATCCAGTTCGATACGCGCACTGACTGCATAGCGATGACCAGGTTTTACCTGGGCAGGGTCATAGCTCAAATGAAAAGGCAGTGGAACGTTGCCTTTGACCGGACCGTTCTGGCTCGCCAGGGTGACCGCTGGGGCATCCATCAGCGATACGTCCTGCAGGCTTACGCTCAGGGTGGCAGCGGGTGGCAGGGCGATGCGCTGCAGGTAGTAGACTTCGCCGTCGAGGCTGGCCTTGGGCGCTTGCGGGGTACTGCTGCAGGCGGCCAACAGACCACCAAGAAGGATCAGGGACAGCTTTTTCATTTGTAACTCCTTTATGCCGGGGTATCGGTGGTGTCTTCATTGCGGTGCAAGGCCACCTGGCGGATCGACAAGCGTATCTCCGCGGAGAGCACGCGTTTGGCCGCCCCTTCGGCCAATTCACTCAGTTTTTCATGGTACCCAAGTTTGCCGTTTGTATCCGGGCGCAACACACCCTGTGTGATCTGGGTCTGGATGAAATGGCGGAACAAGGTCTTGTCAAAGAACTCGGGCGCATTGAGGCCATGCAGAATCGACAGGCGTTGGGCCATGACCACACACAAGTCTTCAAGCTCTTCAGCGCTCAGGGTGTGCTGGCCACTATTGAGCAGCAAAGCGGTCGCCATGTAGAAGCGTTGCAGAGTCTGGGTAATGGCCCGGGCCAGCAATGTCAGCAAGACAAACTGACGCGAGCTGGGTGCCGGACGCAAGTACACGCCGTTTTCATAGCGCAGCAGGCCTTGCTCGACGAATGCTTGCAGCCATTGGTCAATTACCGCCTCCAGTTCCTGCGGCCCCCAACGAATGAAAAGTTCGGACTGTAGATATGGGAACAAGGCCCGGGTGTACTGCAGGATCAACTCGCGGCTCATGCGCGAGCTGCTCTGGAAGAAGCTCGCCAGCAATGCCGGCAGGGCGAAGATGTGCAGGACATTGTTGCGGTAGTAGGTCATCAGGACCGCGTTCTGCTCGTCCAGGTAGAGAATTCTGCCCAGGGCATCGCTTTGCTCGGCCAACAAGTCCATACCCTTGACGTAGCTGATCAGGGCCAGGCCGTCGCCTTCGGGCAAGGTGGTGTGCGGCGAGTAAGGCACTTTGCGCAGCAACGCCAGGTACAGATCCAACACCCGTGCCAGGGCGCGTTCGTCCAGGGCCAGGCGGCTGGTAGAGAGCAGCGCGAGGGCCACCAGATTGACCGGATTGATCGCCGCTGCCTCGTTGAGATGCTGGGCAACTTTTTCACCCAGGCGGGAGGTGGTCTCATTGAGCCAGGCCGGGCGGAACTGTGGCGCATAGGACTGCTCGCGCCAGCCAGGTTGTTGCTGGTCGAGGAAGGCGCCGAGGCGGATCGGCTCGCCGAAGTTCACCGCTACCTGACCGAAACGCTGCTTGAGGGCACCCACGACTTTGAAAATATCGAAGATCGATTCTTTCTTCTTGCTCGCACCGCGCAGCTCGCCCAGGTAGGTACGCCCTTCCAGGACTCGTTCATAGCCGATGTACACCGGCACGAAGACGATTGGGGTGCGAGATGAACGCAGGTAGCTGCGCAGGGTGATAGCCAGCATGCCGGTTTTGGGTTGCAGCATGCGACCGGTTCGCGAGCGGCCGCCTTCGACGAAGTACTCGACCGGGAAGCCCTTGGTGAACAGGGTGTGCAGGTATTCGTTGAACACCGCCGTGTACAGTGGATTGCCCTTGAACGTGCGGCGCATGAAAAATGCCCCGCCACGGCGCAGCAGGCCGCCGATCACCGGCATGTTCAGGTTGATCCCGGCGGCAATGTGCGGTGGTGTCAAGCCGTTGCGAAACAGCAGGTAGGACAACAGCAGATAATCGATGTGACTTCGGTGGCAAGGCACGTAGATAACTTCGTGGCCTGGAGCGATGCCTTGCACTTGCTCGATGTGATTGACCTTGATGCCATCATAGATTTTGTTCCAGAACCAGCTGAGCACCACTTCGAGAAAACGAATGGCGGTGTAGGTGTAGTCCGAGGCTATCTCGTTGCCGTAGCGCAAGGCCTGCGCCTCGGCTTTGGCAAGGGTGATTTTCTCGCGCTCGGCCTCGTCGGCGATGGCCTGGCGCACCAACGGATCGTGGACCAGGCCTTTTACCAGGTTACGACGGTGTGAGATATCCGGGCCAATGACCGCGGTTTTGAGGTTGCGAAAGTGCACTCGCAGCATGCGTTGAGCCATGCGCACCGTGCGCTCATGACCCTTGTCGTGCTGGACCAGCTCGCGCAGGTGAATCGGAGCAGAGAACTGCACCCGGGTTTTGCGTCCCAGAATCAGTACCGTCAACAACCGACGCAGCCGTCCGGTAACCGCCCAACTATCGGCAAACAGCAGCTTCCACGGGCTGGACTCACTGGCAGGCGATTGCCCCCAGAACACACTGACCGGAATGATCTGCGCGTCTTCTTCTGCATGCTGGCTGATGACATTGACCAGTCGCGACAGTGTCGGTGGCGCGCCACGTTTGTCTTGACGGCCCAGCCAATCAGGCTCGGGAGTCAGGTAGAAAAACGCCGCGGGTTCGAGCAGGGTGCCAACGGCTACCGGCAATACCGGGCGTGGAAGCCCCGCTTTGGTGCACTCACGGTCAAGCACTGCCAGATCGGTCAGGGAGGGTGACTGAAGGGCGTAGAACACTGGTCGGCTGCGATCCAGATTCAGGGTGAAGGAGGACTGGTTGATGGTCTCGGAGCGAACCCACAGGTACAACAGGCGACGCAGGGCGCCAAAGATCAGACGGCGCAGGGGAGAACGGGTCATACAGTGTGTGCTCTGGGTGATATTTTGAGTGATTGCTCAGCCGGTTAGTGTGACGTATCTGCGCAAGTTCAGCAAAATGCTCGCCCGTCATAAAAAATATTTCTAGCCTGACATATACTCGGTCCGCAGCTTGCAGGGTAATGCTCAAGCTGCGACAGCGAAGGAGGGTGATCCTTCGCTTGCAAGGCGATTCCAAAATAAAAATTCGGAGTAGTTCAGATGTCGTCTCGTGAGACTGGAAGTGTAAAGTGGTTCAACGACGCTAAAGGTTATGGCTTCATTCAGCGTGGAGATGGTGCGGATGTGTTCGTTCACTACCGTGCCATTCGTGGTGAGGGACATCGCACCCTGATCGAAGGCCAGCAGGTCGAATACAATCTGACTCAGGGCCAGAAAGGCTTGCAGGCAGAAGACGTTATAGGCCTCTGACCCCGCAAGAATGAAGCTGTAAGCTACAAGTTGACCGTGCTCGACTTGTAGCTTGCAGCCCACAGCGTGAAGCTACTGCGTCCGCCAGGTGATTTCTTCTTCGCCATCGGCACTGATGCGAATCCAGCGATCGGCATCTTCCTCACCTTCTTCTTCGACCCAACTGCCAGGTGCGCAACGCACTTCGACGTTCAGGGCAGCGAACGCAGCGCGAGCGCAGGCGATGTCGTCATCCCACGGGGTCTTGTCACTTTCCAAGTACAAACTGTTCCATTTGCCCACAGCCTTCGGTAACCAGGTAACCGGAATGTTACCGGCCATGCACTTGTAGGTCTGGCCTTTCTGCTGCCATTCACTGCAAGGGCCCAGTGCTTCGGTCAGCCACGCAGCGATCTGTTTGTGATCGACGTCGGCGTCTTTGAGGTAAATCTCGATATCGGGTTGGCGCATTGGGGACTCCGGGTGTGCTCAGTCTTGGCGCACGAAATAGTCGTATCGCATCGAGACCGTGACCTCGAAAGGCTCGGCCTGCTCGATGACGCGGGCTCGTTTTTCAGCGCTGGCGCGCCAGCCATGGGGCGTCATGGCCAGCAAGTCGGCGCGGGATTTGCCATCGACAAGGGTCAAGCGGAATTTGAGGATTTCGCTGTGAGCGTGCTGCATACCTGCCGGGACCAATGCCAAATGCTTGTCGTCGGCGTAGTCGCGCACTTCATCATAAAGCTTGTGGCGCAGTTCGATCAGATGCTCGTTGGTTGGGCCGACGCGCATCAGGCCACCCCCCGGCGCGAGCAGGCGCATGGCTTCCTGCCAGTCGAGCGGGCTGAATACGCTGGCCAGGAACTGGCAGCTGGCATCAGCCAGGGGTATTCGGGCCATGCTCGCCACCAGCCAAGTCAGCGCCGGGTTGCGTCTGCAGGCGCGTTTGACCGCTTCGCGGGAAATGTCCAGGGCGTAGCCGTCGGCGTTGGGCAGCGCCTGGGCAATCTGTGCGGTGTAATAGCCCTCGCCACAGCCGATATCCAGCCAGCGCTGTGGTGCCCGTTCAGCAGCAAGCTCTGCCAGCCGGCGGGCTACCGGGGCGTAATGCCCGGCATTGAGAAAGTCGCGGCGGGCTTCCACCATTGCCTGGTTATCACCTGGGTCGCGACTGTTCTTGTGCTGTACCGGCAAAAGGTTCAGGTAGCCCTGACGAGCACGATCGAAGCGGTGTCCGGCCGGGCAGGCCACGCTGTTGTCGAGGGTGCTCAGCGGGGCGCTGCAGAGGGGGCAGGTGAGCATCAGGCAAGCAACCGGGTGAGGGTCTGGTAATAGATTTCGGTCAGGACGTCGAGGTCGCTGGCCAGAATTCGCTCGTTGACCTGATGGATAGTGGCATTGACCGGGCCCAGTTCAACCACTTGAGTACCCAGGGTGGCAATGAAGCGACCATCGGAAGTACCACCGCTGGTCGAGGCTTGGGTGTCACGGCCGGTGACCGCCTTGATGCTGGCCGACACCGCATCGAGCAGGGCACCCGGTTCGGTCAGGAAAGGCAGGCCGGACAACGCCCAGTCGACGTGCCAATCGAGTTGGTGCTTGTCGAGAATAGCTGCGACCCGCTGTTGCAGGCCTTCGACGGTCGACTCGGTGGAGAAGCGGAAGTTGAACAGTGCCGTCAGCTCGCCCGGCACAACGTTGGTCGCGCCCGTGCCTGAGTTCAGGTTGGAGATCTGGAAGCTGGTCGGCGGGAAGAATGCGTTGCCCTCGTCCCAGTGTTCGGCGGCCAGCTCTGCCAGCGCCGGGGTGGCGAGATGAATCGGGTTTTTCGCCAGGTGCGGATACGCTACATGACCTTGTACACCCCGCACTGTCAGTTTGGCGCCGAGCGAGCCGCGTCGGCCGTTCTTGACCACGTCACCGACCAGGCTGGTGCTCGACGGTTCACCGACGATGCACCAGTCCAGACGCTCTTTACGTGCAGCCAGACGCTCGACCACCGCCTTGGTGCCATGGTGGGCCGGGCCTTCCTCGTCGCTGGTAATCAGAAAGGCGACTTTACCGCGGTGATTCGGATAGTCGGCGACGAAACGCTCGGTGGCCACGACCATGGCTGCCAGGCTGCCTTTCATGTCAGCAGCACCGCGGCCACAGAGCATGCCATCGGCATCGATCAGTGCATCGAAGGGATCATTTTGCCAAGCTTGCACCGGGCCGGTGGGTACGACGTCGGTGTGGCCGGCAAAGCACAACACCGGACCTTCCTGGTTGCCATGGGTGGCCCAGAAGTTATCGACATCCTCGATGCGCATTGGCTCGAGCATGAAGCCGGCATCACCCAGGCGCTGCATCATTTGTTTCTGGCAGTCGAAGTCCAGAGGGGTTACCGAAGGACGACGGATCAGGTCGCAGGCCAGTTCTAAGGTAGGCGAAAGGTCGGCTGAGGCCGTCATTGAAGGAACTCCGGGGGCAAGGCAGGGCACGAATTCGAGGGGCGTTATCTTATAGCAAAACGATCAAGTGAGGGTTGCCGGTAAGCGTGAGCAGGAGCGGGAATGGCCTGCGATGCGATGTGTTGCAGATCACATCGCAGGGCAGGCCCATTCGTACCGAGTGCGCTCAGGAGGCTTGGGCCGGCTGGACGGCACTCACCGGCTTGGGCAATGACGACAGCATGGCCATGATCAGCGCCGCCAGGTAGGGCAGCGACTGTACCAGCAGCATGGTCACCCAGAAGCGCATGTCATTGCTCGGCAGGCCCTGGACCAGGTAGATCCCGGCAGCAGCTCCCCAAAGCAGCAGCATGATGAACAATTCTTCGCGGGCCTCGGAGAGCGCCACCAGCAAGCCGTGGCTGTCGGCATTCTTGGGCGTGCGGAAGAACGGAATGCTGCTGGTGAAGAAGCCGTAGAGCACGGCCTTGGCAATGGTGTGCGACAACGCCAGACCGGCCAGGGCCGCGGCGAAGGCGTCCTTGAGATTGACCCCGACCGCGCGGCGGTAGAGGAACACGATCTTGCCGACCTTGAACACAAACAGTGCCAGGGGTGGAATGGCGAAGATCAGCAACGGTGGGTCGACCCGTTGCGGCACGATGATCATCGCGGCAGACCAGAGCAGCGCACCGACGGTAAAGAAGATATTCATGCCGTCGGCAATCCATGGCAGCCAACCTGCCAGGAAGTGATAGCGCTGCCCACGGGTGAGCTCCGAGTCCTTGCCACGCAATAGGCTGGCAGCATGGCGCTTGATGATCTGGATGGCGCCATAGGCCCAGCGGAAACGCTGCTTCTTGAAGTCGATGAAAGTGTCCGGCATCAGGCCTTTGCCGTAGCTCTCATGGGAGTAGGCTGCCGAGTAGCCTTTCTCGAACACGCGCAGGCCCAGTTCAGCGTCTTCGCAGATGCACCAGTCGGCCCAGCCCAGTTCTTCAAGCACCGAGCGCCGGGTCATGGTCATGGTGCCGTGCTGGATGATCGCGTCACGATCATTGCGGGTTACCATGCCAATATGGAAGAAGCCCTTGTACTCGCTGTAGCACAGCTTCTTGAAGGTGCTTTCGTTCTGGTCGCGATAGTCCTGCGGCGACTGCACCACGGCGATTTTCGGATCGGCGAAATGCGGCACCATGTGCTTGAGCCAGTTGCGGTCCACACAGTAGTCGGAGTCGATCACTGCGATCACCTCGGCATCCTTGGCTGTGTGCGGAATCAGGTAATTCAGTGCGCCACCCTTGAAGCCGGCCAGGGGTGCTACGTGGAAAAACTTGAAGCGTTCACCGAGCATTTCACAGTGTGCCTTGATCGGCTCCCAAACCGCCGGGTCCTTGGTGTTGTTGTCGATGATCAACACTTCGTAATCCGGATAGTCCAGTGCTGCCAGAGCGTTGAGGGTCTGTTTGACCATCTCTGGCGGCTCGTTGTAGCACGGTACATGCACCGAGACTTTAGGTCGGTAGGCGCTGTCGGCCTGCACCGGCAAGAACTCCCGGCGCCGTTTGTGAATCCACACGGCTTCGGCCAGTTCATGGGCCTCGGTCAGCAATACGATGAACACCCCCAGCGCACCGAGCGCAAGCAAAAAGCCTACCGTCAGGCTGAACCAGGTGCTGTATTGTTGGCTGTAGTCGTAGCCGATCCACACCAGCACCGACCCACAGAGAAAGGCGATGAAGGTCAGGAATGTACGCCCGCGCTGACGCAGGGCCGAGCCGTCGATCAGTAGCAAGGTCAGCGACAGCATCGCCAACACCACTGAGCCCACGGCCAGGACCCGCCATTGCGGAATGGCCACTACCGGGCCTTCGAAGTTGAACTTTTGCTGGCGGGCGGCGTTGAACACGCCCCAGTAGGCGCCAACCGAACCTTCATCGCTGGCCTTCCAAGGCTGGTCGTAGGCCTCGATGACGAAGTAGTTGTAGCCCTGGCGGTTGAGCTTGTTGACCAGGGTGCGCAGGTAAATGGCCTGGTCAGCCTGGGTTGCGTCGGCGCCGCCACGCATGCGGCCATTGCTTGGCCAGCCGACTTCCGAAAGCAGAAGCGGTTTACGTGGGAATTGTTGTTTGAGGTCGCGGGCACGGTCGAGTACGAATTGACCGGCATCCTTCATCGGGATGAACTCCCAGTACGGCAGGATGTGCGCGGCAATCAGGTCAACGTGTTTGGCCAACTCCGGGTGTTCTTTCCAGATATGCCACTGTTCACTGGTGGTCACCGGCACCTTCACCGCCGCACGCACGCGATCCAGATACTGAATCAGGGCTTCGGGGGTGATTTCCTCACGGAACAGGGCTTCGTTACCGACCATCACCCGCACAACGCTGCGCGAACTGTTGGCCAGTTCGATGGCTTTCTGTATTTCCCGCTCATTGCGCTCAAGATCCGGACTGATCCACACGCCAAGGGTTACCCGCAGGCCGAACTCTTCGGCCAGGCGCGGAATGTCGGCCTGGGTGCCTTCAACGGTATAAATACGAATACTGTCGGTCAGCTTGCTCAGCTGTTCCAGGTCCTGGCGCAGCTCGTCCTCAGTGGGGTACTGGCCTTTTTGTGGGCTTTCTCCGAGGCGAAACGGCGAGTAGGAGAAACCGGAAATCTGCTCCGGCCAGTTGGGTGCGGAAACCGGGCGGTTGATCAGCGCCCAGAACCCGGTAAATAGCGCGGCGATGGCCATGACTATTACCAGGTTGATACCAAATTTACGCGATGACATAGATAGTTCGGGTTCCGAAAGGTGGAACGGGCGAGCGCCACATGGCGCTATTCCTGCTGTACGAGCGCCTATGCTGTGTAGGCAAAGGTGGGCGCAGAAGGTTAGATAGACTTCAAGCGTTGAAGTTCTGAGGCCCGTGCTGTTGTCGTCCTGGACCAGGGGTTGCGTGGCACATTAAAGCAGGAATACCGCCGACATTCCTAATGTGGCCAAGGCGACTGGTCCGAAGCGGGATGGCATCAGGCCTCAAGAGGCCTATAATGCGCGCCGGTTTTTTCGGGGTTTGGCCATGAGTACAGATGATCCACGCTTTGCCGGTGTTGCCCGGTTATACGGTGACAACGGCCTACAGCGCCTGCGCGAGGCCCATGTGGCTATCGTCGGTATCGGCGGTGTTGGCTCCTGGGCAGCTGAAGCCATGGCGCGAAGCGGTGTGGGGGAAATATCGCTGTTCGACCTCGATGATGTTTGCGTCAGCAACACCAATCGTCAGTTGCATGCCCTGGAAGGCAGCATTGGTCGCGCCAAGGCTGAAGTCATGGCTGAGCGTCTGCGCGCCATCAACCCTGCGTGCAAGGTGCATGCGGTGGTTGATTTCGTGACCAAGGAAACGCTTCCTGAATATATCGGCGAGCACATCGACTGCGTGATCGACTGTATCGATAGTGTCATGGCCAAGGCGGCGCTCATCGGTTGGTGCAAGCGCCACAAGGTCACCATTATCAGCACCGGTGGTGCCGGAGGGCAGATTGATCCTACCCAGATCCGCGTTGCCGACCTGAACAAGACCTTCAACGACCCGCTGGCCTCGCGAGTGCGTTCAACCTTGCGTCGCGACTATGGCTTTTCGCGCACGGTCACCCGCAACTACAGCGTACCCTGTGTGTTCTCCACTGAGCAGCTGCGCTACCCCAAGGGGGATGGCAGCGTGTGTCTGCAGAAGAGTTTTGTCGGTGAAGGCGTCAAGCTTGATTGTTCAGGCGGTTTTGGTGCCGTGATGATGGTCACGGCGACGTTCGGCATGGTTGCCGCCAGCAAGGCGGTGGAAAAACTGGTAGCGGGTGCGCGTCGCCCAAGTGAGCGTCAGGCTAAGTTGCCAGCGGCAAGCTGAGCCATACGCTGCAACACGGCATTCAGACCGTTGCTGCGCGAAGGGGAAAGCTGGCGACCGAGTCCTAGCTGATTGAACCAGCCGGGCAGATCGAGTTGTTGCAGCTCGGCACTGGTCAACCCTTCTACTCGTACCAGCAGCAGCGCCAGTAGACCGCGGATGATTCGGGCATCGCTGGCACCTTTGAAGCGCCAAATCCCATCTTCCTGCTCGGCAACCAGCCAGACCTGGCTTTCACAGCCATGAACCCGGTTGGCTTCCGATTTTTGCGCATCGCTCAATGGCGCCAGGCGCTCACCCCATTGCATCAGCAAGCGCGCGCGCTGCTCCCAGCCAGCCGCTTGCTCGAAGCTGAGCAACGCGTTCTGGGCACTCTCGGACAGGTTCATCGCAGCAGCTCCAGAGCTTGATCCAGTGCCTCGAAGAAGCGCTGTAGGTCGTCTGAGTCGTTGTACAAGGCCAGCGACACCCGAATCGCGCCGTCCAGGCCCAGGGACTTGAGCAGCGGCATGGCGCAGTGGTGCCCTGCGCGTACGGCGATCCCCTGTTCGGTCAGCATGTGTGCAAGGTCGGCGTTGTGTACACCTTCGATGACGAAGCTGGCCAATGCCAACTGTGGTTGACCCAACAGACGGATGCCTTCGCGATCATTCAATCCGCGCAAAAGACTGCGGTGCAGGCTGGCTTCGTGCGCGCAAACCGCATTGGCATCGAGCCCTGTAAGATAGTCCAGGCTGGCGCCCAGGCCGATGACGCCGGCAATTGGTGGCGTGCCGGCTTCGAAGCCGAGAGGCGCCGTGCGGAAGCTGGCGCTCTGGTAGTCGGCCACATGGACCATCTCGCCACCGTACTGCCAATGTTTCAGGCGGGCCAGCGCCTCGCTGCGGCCGTAGAGCACGCCTACCCCGTCCGGACCGTAGAGTTTGTGGCTGGAGAATACATAGAAATCGCAACCGAGCTGTTGTACATCCTGGCGAGCATGGACCACCCCCTGGGCGCCGTCGACGACGGTCAGCGTCCCTTGCGCGCGGGCGTGAGCCAACAGCGGGGCAAGTGGCTGCCAGGCGCCGAGCACGTTGGACAGTTGGCTGACTGCCAACAGTCGGGTGCGCGGGCCAATCAATTGCAGTGCAGCCTCAAGATCAATCAGACCGCGGCTGTCCAAGGGCAGAACTACCAGCTTGAGGCCACGGCGATGGGCCAATTGTTGCCACGGCAACAGGTTGGCATGGTGTTCCAGCGCACTGATGGCGATTTCATCCCCGCTTTCAAACCCACTTTCCAGGCCGTAGGCCAGCAAGTTCAACGCTGATGTGGCGCCGTGGGTGAAAACGATTTGTTGTGCATCGCTGGCATTCAGCCAACCTGCAACTTTCTCCCGGCTTCGTTCAAACGCCTGAGTAGCGAGAGCGCCAGGAAGGTGTTGGGCACGATGCACATTGGCAGCACCATGACCGTAATAATGGCTCAAGGCATCGAGCAGAATTTGCGGTTTTTGCGTGGTAGCAGCGTTGTCCAGGTAGGTCTGGTGCTGGCGCTGCAGAGCGGCGATGGCTGGAAAATCAGCGCGCCACGGGGAAGGCTGGAACATGATGGTCGGACCTGAAAATCGGGCCTGGCGTTAGGCCAGACCCGATGGTACCACTTAGTTGTGAGCGTGCAGCGCTTCGTTCAGCTCGATCGCCGACTTGTGAGTTTTGCACTCCACGGCGCCGTTCAGCGAGTTACGACGGAACAGCAGGTCGGTCTGGCCAGCCAGATCACGGGCCTTGACGACCTTGACCAGTTGGTTGTTCTCGTCCAGCAGGTTCACCTTGGTACCGGCAGTGATGTACAGACCGGCTTCAACGGTATTGCGGTCGCCCAGCGGAATGCCGATACCGGCGTTTGCGCCGATCAGGCAGCCTTCGCCGACCTTGATCACAATGTTGCCGCCGCCCGACAGGGTGCCCATGGTCGAGCAACCGCCGCCGAGGTCCGAACCCTTGCCGACGAATACGCCAGCCGAGACGCGGCCTTCGATCATGCCAGGGCCTTCGGTGCCGGCGTTAAAGTTGACGAAACCTTCGTGCATGATGGTGGTGCCTTCGCCGATGTAGGCGCCCAGGCGCACGCGGGCGCTGTCGGCGATACGAACGCCGGCCGGCACGACGTAGTCGGTCATTTTCGGGAACTTGTCTACCGAGAATACTTCCAGCAGCTCGCCTTTGAGGCGCGCTTCCAGTTGTTGTCCGGCCAGTTCGGCCAAGTCGACGGCGCCCTGGCTGGTCCAGGCCACGTTCGGCAGCAGCGGGAAGATGCCCGCCAGGCTCAGGCCGTGGGGTTTGACCAGGCGATGCGAAAGCAGATGCAGCTTCAGGTACGCCTCTGGTGTCGAGGTCAAGGCAGCGTCTTCTGCCAGTACCGTGGCGACCAGGGGTTTGTTGCTTTCGGCTAGGCGGGTCAGGAGAGCCGCCTGGGCAGCGTCGACACCCTTGAGGGCGTCAGCCAGCTGTGCCGCCTGGGTGTTGCTGAAGGCGATGGCCTGGTTGCCGCCTTCATAGCCCAGCACTGGGGTGATCGCGGCGACCAGTTCGGCGCTCGGGTTGATCAGTGGTTGAGCGTAGAAGACTTCCAGCCAGGCGCCTTGACGGTTCTGGGTGCCGACACCGAAGGCCAGGCTGAACAGAGTAGTGGACATGCAGTTACCTCTTGCGAATTAGAGTGAAAGCGTGGCGCCGCGTTACTGGAGGGCGGCCGCGTACAGGTCTGGCTTGAAACCGACAAGGGTCCGTTCGCCAAGGTCGAGCACCGGGCGCTTGATCATCGACGGTTGGGCTAGCATCAGTTCGATGGCTTTGTTCTGGTCGAGGTCGGCCTTCTGGGCGTCTTCAAGCTTGCGGAAGGTCGTGCCGGCACGATTGAGGACTGTCTCCCAGCCGTGCTCGGTGCACCAGCGGGTCAGGCTCTCACGGTCGATGCCTTGGGTCTTGTAATCGTGAAAGTCGTAATCCAGGCCTTTGTCTTCCAGCCAGGTACGGGCTTTCTTCATGGTGTCGCAGGCCTTGATTCCATAAAGGTGCAATGGCGTGTCGCGTTTGGTCATGTCTTGCCCCTCCTGGGAAAAAATGGTGAAGGATTATGCCACGGTCGGCCGGGTTGGGTTGGCCTTGGCGAGGCACTTTGTAGCATTGTGTTACAGGTTTTGGCAGCCTCTGCGACTTTTGTGCAGCGGTGCGTCAGCAGCCTGAACGGCTACTATGTCGTTTCAATGGCAATGTCCAAAATGGGCAAAAGGTGCGCCGTTGACTGTTTGAATTGAAAGGAACACGCCGTATGCAATCAGCCTACACTGTTCTCATCCTGCTGATGCTGGTGAGTGTCTCCAAACTTGTCGGCCGAGTGATCCCGTTGCCGTTGCCGCTGGTGCAGATCGGTGCTGGCGCATTACTTGCCTGGCCGACACTCGGCTTGCATGTGGCGCTTGACCCTGAACTGTTCCTCTTTCTGTTCTTGCCGCCCTTGCTCTTCGCTGACGGTTGGCGCATGCCCAAGCGTGATCTCTGGCGTCTGCGCGGTCCGATCCTGACGCTGGCTGTGGGTCTGGTGCTGTTCACGGTCGTCGGAGCTGGCTACTTCATTCACTGGATTCTACCGAGCATTCCTTTGCCAGTGGCTTTTGCCTTGGCCGCAGTGTTGTCACCAACCGATGCTGTGGCGGTATCGGCCATTACCCAGGACCGTCTGCCAACGCCCTTGATGCATATGCTCCAGGGCGAAGCGCTCATGAACGATGCAACGGGCCTGGTGACTTTCAAGTTTGCCTTGGCGGCTGCCATCACTGGAGCGTTCTCTCTGGCCGAAGCCAGCTTCACCTTTGTTCTGGTTGCACTCGGTGGGCTGGCCATTGGTGTGGCGTTGAGTTGGTTGGTTGGGCGCCTGCGCGCCTGGATGATCGCCCGGGGCTGGGATGACCCAGCGACCCACGTAGTGTTCATGCTGTTGCTGCCGTTTGCCGCCTATGTACTTGCCGAACGCCTGGGGGCTTCAGGGATTCTCTCGGCGGTGGCGGCGGGCATGATGCAGAGCTGGCTCGACCTGTTACCTCGGCAGACCAGCACCCGCTTGCTCAATCGTAGTGTCTGGTCGCTGTTGGAGTTCAGTTTCAATGGCCTGATCTTCCTGTTGTTGGGCTTGCAACTGCCAGACATCATCAAAGCTGTGACCAGTCACGAAGCGTCCTTGTGGCCAACCTTGCTATGGCGTTGTCTGGACGTGGTAGCGATCTTTGCGGTGTTGCTGGTCCTGCGTTTTGTCTGGGTACAAAGCATCTGGCGCTTGATTGGGATGATCCGTCGCTGGCGCGGCAAGGAAGATCTGGTGCTGGTGCCCAATGCCCGCTCCTGCTGGTTGCTGACCATCGGTGGAGTACGTGGCGCGGTGACCTTGGCCGGTGTTATGTCGGTGCCGCTGTTGATCAGTGCGGGCAAGGCTTTTCCGGAGCGAGACCTGCTGATCTTCATTGCTGCCGGGGTCATTCTGTTGTCGCTGGTTTCGGCTTGCGTAGCGTTGCCGCTGTTGCTGCGTGGCGTGGCGAAGAGCCCCGATGACACCTTGCGCCAGGAGGCTAAGGACGCTTGGCGGCGCACAGCAGAGGCGGCCATCCATGCGCTCGAAGCCGAAGACCTGGTTGAGCCGGGTGCGCCTCAGGACGCCGCGCAGTCTGCATTGGCGGCGGAGTTGAAGGCGAGGTTGATGGCCGAATACCGCCATCAGTTGGACAGCTACAACGACAGTGCCGAAGCCCAGGCGCTGGCCGAGCAGATGGACTTGTTGGAGCGGCGTCTGCGTCTGCGTGCGCTGCGTGCCCAGCGACTGGAACTGTACAAGCTGCACCGTGATCATCAGATAGGCGACGACGTAGTACGGGAGGTGTTGGGGGAGCTCGACATGAGTGAGGCGAACCTGGGCGCGGTGAAATAGCCTCAGCCTCGCTTTTGCCACCTTGAGGAGCAGTCATTGTCCTCAAGGTGGTCACGTTGCGCTTATTTCTGCAGGAATGCGCGGATCCGCTCGGCCGCTTCCACACACTCGGCCAGCGGGGCAACCAACGCCATGCGCACACGCCCGGCCCCCGGATTGACACCCTGCACTTCACGCGACAGGTATGAGCCTGGTACGACGGTCACGTGCTGGGTTTCGAACAGGTCACGACAGAACTCGGCGTCATCGCCAGGGACCTTGGCCCATAGGTAGAAGCCACCATCCGGGCGTTGTACGTCGAGCACAGGCGCCAGAATTTCCAGCACGGCGTCGAACTTCTCACGGTACAGGTCGCGGTTGGCCAGTACGTGCGCTTCATCGTTCCAGGCAGCAATGCTTGCCAGCTGGGTTTGTACGGGCATGGCGCAGCCGTGGTAGGTGCGATACAGCAGGAACGGCTTGATGATCTCGGCGTCGCCGGCGACAAAGCCCGAGCGCAGACCCGGTAGGTTGGAGCGCTTGGACAGGCTGTGGAACACCATGCAGCGCTTGAAATCACTACGCCCCAACTCAACGCAGGCGCTGAGCAGACCCGGCGGCGGGGTTTGCTCGTCGAAGTACAGTTCGCTGTAGCACTCGTCGGCGGCAATCACGAAGTCGTGCTCGTCAGCCAGGGCAATCAGTTTCTTCAGGGTTTCCATCGGCACTAAGGCGCCAGTGGGGTTGCCGGGGGAGCAGATGAACAGAATCTGGCAACGCTTCCAGGTTTCGGCTGACACGGCATCGAAGTCGGGGTTGAAACCATTGCTGTCCAGGCACGGCAGATAATGTGGGGTGGCGCCCGCCAGCAGGGCTGCACCTTCGTAGATCTGGTAGAACGGATTGGGGCTGATGACCAGGCCGTCGGCGCTACGATTGACTACCGCTTGGGTGAAGGCAAACAGTGCTTCACGGGTGCCATTGACCGGCAGCACGTGTTTGTCGGCATCCAGCCAGCCGCTTGGTACGCCAAAGCGACGTTCGCACCAGCGTGTAATGGCCTGACGCAATGCAGGCAGGCCTACGGTGGTCGGGTAAACGGCCATCTGTTGCAGGCTGTCGGCCAAGGTCTGGGCGACGAACGCTGGCGACTCATGCTTGGGCTCACCGATCGACAAGGCGATGGCGCGTTTGTCGGCGGCAGGCTGGACGCTGCCGAGCAAGGCGCGCAGTTTCTCGAACGGGTAGGGCTGAAGCTGAAGCAAATCAGAGTTCATCGGCGCGGGGTCTCGTCAAACGTTAAATGGTCAGGCGGGAAATCGGTGCCACAGCAGCCATATCGACGCGCAGTTGTTCGACAATGGCGTCCTGAAGGCGGCTGCACAGCTGTGGATCGGACAATGGTTGGTTGTCGGCATCGGTAATGAAGAACACGTCTTCGACCCGTTCGCCGAGCGTGGCAATCTTGGCGTTTTGCAGCGACAGGTCGAACTCCAGGAAGATCTTGCCGATTCGCGCCAGTAGACCTGGACGGTCGGGAGCGCTGAGTTCGAGAATTGTCACCGGACGCTGGGCGTCGTTGTGAATAGTGACCTGTGGGGCGAAATTGAAGTGTTTGAGCTGACGCGGTACCCGACGTTTGATGATGGTCGGGTAGTCGTCCGGATTGCGTAGGGCATCGCTTAGGCCATCGCGGATTTCCTTCACCCGCTGCGGGTTGTCACCGATCGAGCCGCCATCGTTATCGAGCACGATGTAGGTGTCGAGGGTGAACTGGCTGCTTGAGGTGATGATGCGGGCATCATGGATGTTCAGGTTGAGCTGGTCCATGGCCGCTACGGTCACGGCGAAAAAATCGTGCTGGTCGGGTGCATAGATGAATATCTGCGTGCCACCCTCAAACTCTCGCTGGGTGGTTTCCTTGATCAGCACCAAGGGGCCGCCGTCGGCAGGTTGCTGCAGGATCGCATCGCTGTGCCAGGCCACATCGGCCGCGGTGTGGCGCAAGAAGTAGTCATCGCCCAGTTGTGCCCAGAGCTGTTCGACGTCGTCGGGGTCGGTGCCTTCGCGAATCAGAATGTCCAGTGCTGCGCTCTGGGTCTGGCGGATCTGTTCTTCCCGATCCAGCGGGTTTTCCAGGCCGCGGCGCAGGGCACGCTTGGTTTCGGTGTAGAGCTGGCGCAGCAGGCTGGCGCGCCAGGAGTTCCATAAGCTGGGGTTGGTGGCGTTTATATCGGCCACGGTCAGCACGTAGAGGTAATCCAGGTGAGTTTCGTCGCCTACCAGTTGGGCAAAGTCGTGGATAACCTGCGGGTCGGACAAATCCTTGCGCTGGGCGGTGGTCGACATCACCAGGTGATTCTGGACCAGCCAGACGATCAGGCGGCTGTCCCAGGCGGGCAATTGGTGGCGTGCACAGAACGCCTGGGCATCCACGGCGCCGAGCTCCGAGTGATCGCCCTGACGACCCTTGCCGATGTCATGGTACAAGCCGGCCAGGTAGATCAGTTCAGGCTTGGGTAGGCGACCCATGAGTTTGCTGGCCAACGGGAATTTCTCGGACACCGGGGTGTACTGCAGTTTGCGCAGGTGCTTGATCAAGTTCAGGGTATGGGCATCGACCGTATAGATGTGAAACAGGTCGTGCTGCATCTGCCCGATAATCAGGCCGAACTCTGGCAGGTAGCGGCCGAGGATGCCGTAGCGGTTCATGCGCCGCAGATTACGATGGATACCGATTTCGCACTTGAACAGCTCGATGAACAAGCTGGTATTGCGAATGTCGTTGCGAAAGTCATCGTCGATCAGGTGCCGATGTTCGCGCAACAGGCGAATGGTGTCGGCGCGTGCCCCCTTGATCTCGGGGTGCTGCGCCATCAGCACGAAAATCTCCAGGATGGCAAAGGGCGTTCGCTTGAATACGTTCGGTCGCACCGCCTCGATATAACCGTCGTGCAGCCTGAAACGGGCGTTCAGCGGCTGGGTGTTGCCGCTGTCGTCGTCGAGGATGACCTCTTCGAAGTGCTGGATGATCAGGTCGCTGAGCTCGGCAATGCTCATGACCACCCGATAGTACTGCTGCATGAACTGTTCGATGGCACGCTTGGGGTTGTCATCGGTAAAACCAAGCAGGGCGGCGATACTGCGTTGGTGATCGAACAGTAGCCGGTCTTCGGCACGCCCGGCGAGCATGTGCAGGGCGTAGCGAACCTTCCAGAGGAATTCCTGGGAGGAGGCCAGCAGGGCGTTCTCACTCTCCAGCAAAAAGCCTTCATCTGCCAAGGCATGCAAGTTGAGGGTGCCGTATTGGCGGCGGGCGATCCACAACACGGTCTGGATGTCGCGCAGGCCGCCAGGTGAGCCTTTGACGTTGGGTTCCAGGTTGTATTCGGTGTCGTTGTACTTGTGGTGCCGGGCCTTTTGCTCTGAACGCTTGGCCAGGAAGAATTCCTTGCTCGGCCACATATTGACCGTGCTGGTCACCTCGAGCATGCGTTGGCGCAGGCGCTCGGGGCCAGCAATGGTGCGGCTTTCCATTAAGTTGGTGACGACGGTCAGGTCGGCCCGCGCTTGCTCGGCGCACTCATCGACCGAGCGCACGCTTTGCCCTACTTCCAGGCCGATGTCCCAGAGCAGGGTCAGAAAGCGCTCGATAGAGTCGCGAAACACCTCGTGATCCGCACTGTCGAGCAGGATCAACAGGTCGATGTCGGAGTAGGGGTGTAATTCACCCCGTCCATACCCCCCGACTGCCACCAGGGCAATATCGGCTTCATCGCTCCAATCGAACTGGTTCCATGCCTGCTGCAGGATGTTATCGACGAACCAGGCGCGGTCTTCGATCAGTCGGCGGATCTCCCTGCCTTCGCGAAAGCGCTTGTCCAGCGCTTCCCCAGCCTGGCGGATGGCCTTCTTGAAGGCTGCGATTGGGCTAGACTTTAGGGCCAGTTCCGCTTGGAACTGGCCGCGGTCGAACAGCTCGGGATCCACCTGGGGCATTGAGTCACTTTCCTGTTCGAATCAGGCCGACGTGCGGGGAATGGTGTCGTCTTTACGCAGGGTGAAGATTTCGTAGCCAGTCGCCGTTACCACCAGCGTGTGTTCCCACTGGGCCGAAAGTTTGCGGTCCTTGGTGATGGCAGTCCAGCCGTCACCCAGCACTTTGGTGTCGGCGCGGCCCTGGTTGATCATTGGCTCGATAGTGAAGGTCATGCCTTCCTTGAGTTCCATGCCAGTGCCAGCGCGGCCATAGTGCAGAATCTGCGGCTCTTCGTGGAACACTTTACCGATACCGTGGCCGCAGAACTCGCGGACCACCGAGAAGCCGTTCTTCTCGGCGTGTTTCTGGATCACTTCGCCGATATCGCCCAGGCGGCAGCCCGGCTTGACCAGCTCGATGGCCTTGTACATGCATTCCTGGGTAACCTGGGACAGACGCTCAGCCCAGACCGGCACGTTGCCGACATGGAACATGCGGCTGGTGTCGCCGTGGTAGCCATCTTTGATGACGGTGACGTCGATGTTCAGGGTGTCGCCGTCCTTGAGGGGCTTGTCGCCCGGGATGCCGTGGCACACCACATGGTTGACCGAGGTGCAGATCGACTTCGGGAAACCTTTGTAGTTGAGCGGAGCCGGGATCGCCTTCTGTACGTTGACGATGTAGTCGTGGCACAGGCGGTCGAGCTCTTCGGTGGTGATGCCAGGCTTGACGTGCTCCTCGATCATCTCCAGCACTTCAGCGGCCAGGCGGCCGGCGACGCGCATCTTTTCGATGTCTTCGGCGGTTTTAATGGTGACGGTCATTACAGGCTCTCTACGGCGCATAGATGCGCGAATAAACTGGGGAAAGCTCGGATTCTACCAGAGCAGCGCCCGCTCGGGCGGCTATGGCAGTGATGCAACCTTTATATAAGGGCATTTTGGCGCGATTAACCCGTCGGTGCAAAATCCTGTAACAGCGCAAGCGTTGAGCCGCTGGGCCCGGGCCTTGCCCCGTGATCGGGCCCGCTACGTGAGGCCCGGATTACAGTCCCGCGAGGCAGGGGCGCGCACTGATGCTAATTCGGGTTCCGTTCGCTGCGCTTCTGTGATATAAAATGCGCCGCTTTACGGGGATAGCCTCGTGAGCTTAAACCCACACACGTGTCGACACGATGACCTGGGTGCCTTCGATCTACGGATCCTGGGTTGGTCATTGGGATACGTGGAGGCCCAACCCGACTTATCAAGGAACTATCATGTCCCAAGTCAACATGCGCGATATGCTGAAGGCCGGTGTGCACTTCGGTCACCAAACCCGTTACTGGAACCCGAAAATGGGCAAGTACATTTTCGGCGCGCGCAACAAGATTCACATCATCAACCTTGAAAAAACCCTGCCAATGTTCAACGACGCACTGACTTTCGTCGAGCGTCTGGCCCAGGGCAAAAACAAGATTCTGTTCGTCGGCACCAAGCGTTCCGCTGGCAAGATCGTTGCTGAAGAAGCAGCACGTTGCGGTTCGCCGTACGTCGATCACCGCTGGTTGGGCGGCATGCTGACCAACTACAAAACCATTCGTGCTTCGATCAAGCGCCTGCGCGACCTGGAAACCCAGGCCGAAGACGGCACTTTCACCAAGCTGACCAAGAAAGAAGCGCTGATGCGCTCCCGTGATCTGGAAAAACTGGATCGCAGCCTGGGCGGTATCAAGGACATGGGCGGCCTGCCTGATGCCCTGTTCGTGATCGACGTTGACCACGAGCGCATTGCTATCACCGAAGCCAACAAGCTGGGCATCCCGGTAATCGGCGTTGTCGATACCAACAGCAGCCCAGAAGGCGTTGACTACATCATCCCAGGTAACGATGACGCCATCCGCGCTATCCAGCTGTACATGGGTTCGATGGCTGACGCAGTAATTCGTGGTCGCAACAACGTTGCTGGCGGCACCGAAGTTTACGCTGAAGAAGCAGCACCAGCTGCTGAGTAATTGACGCCTGGCGTCTACTCGGCACGCAAAAAGGGGGCTAGGCCCCCTTTTTGCCACCTTGAAATCCTCTTGTCAGCATCGCCGTTGCAACCTTGTTGGGCATGAGTGCTGGTGAGTGGATTTACAGAATTGAACGCCCGTCAAGTATCGGGTGGAATGGTTGAAAACCTATCCAAGAGGAATTTGAAATGGCAGCAATTACTGCAGCGCTGGTTAAAGAACTGCGTGAGCGTACCGGCGAAGGCATGATGGATTGCAAGAAAGCCCTTGAAAAGGCTGACGGCGACATCGAAAAAGCCATTGATGACATGCGCGCTTCGGGCGCCATCAAGGCGGCTAAAAAGGCTGGTAACGTTGCCGCTGAAGGCGCAATCGCCATCAAGGCTGACGACAAGTCTGCCGTTCTGCTGGAAGTTAACTCGCAGACCGACTTCCTGGCCCTGCAAGATGACTTCAAAAACTTCGTTGCTGAAAGTGTTGAACAAGCTTTCGCCGAAAAATTGAGCGACGCTGCTCCGCTGATCGCATCGCGTGAAGCTGCTCGTGAAGCCCTGGTTGCCAAGGTTGGCGAAAACGTCAACATTCGCCGCCTGGTGCGCGTTGAAGGTGACGTCGTCGGTACTTACCTGCACGGCAACAAGATTGGTGTTGCAGTTGTCCTGAAGGGCGGCGACGTCCAGCTGGCCAAAGAAATCGCCATGCACGTTGCTGCCAGCAACCCTGAGTTCCTGCTGCCGTCGGAAGTTTCGGCTGAAGCGATCGAGCGCGAGAAGAATGTCTTCCTGACGCTGAACGAAGAGAAGATCAAGGGCAAGCCTGAGAACATCGTTGAGAACATGGTCAAAGGCCGTATCTCGAAGTTCCTGGCCGAAGCTAGCCTGGTCGAGCAAGCGTTCGTCATGAACCCAGAAATCAAGGTCGGTGATCTGGCCAAGAAAGCTGGCGCTGAAATCGTTTCCTTCACCTACTTCAAAGTAGGCGAGGGCATCGAGAAGCCAGTCGACAACTTCGCAGAAGAAGTTGCCGCTCAGCTGGCTGCTGCCAAGCAGTAAGACAGACTCACATCTGTCGCCCCAAAGAGGCTGCCCGCTTACGCGCGCAGCCTCTTTGTCAAAGCGGTAGCGGTTTACAAAGCCGTTGTCCGCTGGCGCAGTAGCTGCGCCACGCTAGAGTTACGCGCAGGCTGAAAGCAGCCCGCAAGATTTTTTTCAAACGCCGCAGGAGAGATTCGCAATGGCTCAGCAGGGCAGTGGTTATCAGGCTCGCTATAAACGCATTCTACTCAAGCTTAGCGGCGAGGCCCTGATGGGCTCGGAAGAGTTCGGGATCGACCCCAAGGTCCTGGATCGCATGGCACTGGAAGTTGGCCAGCTGGTCGGAATCGGTGTCCAGGTAGGCTTGGTAATCGGTGGTGGTAACCTGTTCCGTGGAGCGGCGCTCAGTGCAGCCGGCATGGATCGCGTTACTGGCGACCACATGGGCATGCTGGCCACCGTAATGAACGCCCTGGCCATGCGTGATGCGCTGGAGCGTGCGAACATCACCGCTATCGTCATGTCCGCCATTTCCATGGTTGGCGTGACCGATCACTACGATCGCCGCAAAGCCATGCGTCACCTCAACGCCAAAGAAGTTGTAATCTTCGCTGCCGGTACCGGTAACCCGTTCTTCACCACTGACTCTGCCGCTTGCCTGCGCGCCATCGAAATCGATGCCGACGTGGTATTGAAGGCAACCAAGGTCGATGGTGTATACACTGCAGACCCATTCAAAGACCCGCATGCCGAGAAGTTCGATCATCTGACCTACGATGAAGTGCTGGATCGCAAGCTGGGCGTGATGGATCTCACTGCAATCTGCCTGTGCCGAGACCACAAGATGCCGTTGCGCGTCTTCAACATGAACAAGCCCGGCGCCCTGCTGAACATCGTGCATGGTGGCGCGGAAGGTACTCTGATCGAGGAAGTTCAAAAATGATCAACGAAATCAAGAAAGACGCTCAGGAACGCATGGGCAAGACCCTGGAATCGCTGGCGCACGCTTTCAGCCGGATTCGTACCGGTGCAGCCAACCCGCAGATCCTGGCTGGTGTCATGGTGCCTTACTATGGCGCTGATACCCCGATCAACCAGGTTGCCAACGTTACCGTCAAAGATGCCCGCACCCTTCAGGTTGTAGCCTTTGAGCGCAACATGCTGGCAGCCGTCGAGAAAGCGATTCTCAACTCTGGCCTGGGTTTCAACCCGACCAACCTGGGTGAGCTGCTGCTTATCTCGATGCCAGCGCTGACTGAAGAAACCCGCAAGGGCTTCACCAAGCAAGCGCGTGACGCTGCCGAAGACGCCCGTGTTGCGGTGCGCAACATCCGTCGCGACGCGTTGAGCCAACTGAAAGACCTGGTTAAAGAGAAAGAGATCAGCGAAGACGAAGAGCGTCGTGCAGCTGATGACGTGCAGAAGCTGACTGACAAGTTCGTAGCCGAAATCGAAGTCGCTGTGAAAGCCAAAGAAAAGGACCTGATGGCCGTTTAAGGGTCGGGACTTTTTTTAATGGAAAAGACCAAACAGGGTGTGTCCCCATCGGTGCCGCGCCATGTCGCGATCATCATGGATGGGAATAATCGCTGGGCGAAGAAGCGCCTGTTGCCTGGTGTTGCCGGGCACAAGGCAGGCGTCGACGCAGTGCGCGCGGTCATTGAAGTGTGCGCCGAGGCCAAGGTCGAGGTCTTGACCCTGTTCGCCTTCTCCAGCGAAAACTGGCAACGACCGGCCGAAGAGGTCGGTGCGTTGATGGAGCTGTTCTTCTCGGCCTTGCGCCGAGAAGCCAAGCGCCTCAACGACAACAACATCAGTTTGCGCATCATCGGTGATCGCTCGCGCTTTCACCCTGAGCTGCAGGCTGCCATGCGTGAGGCCGAAGCGCTGACCGCTGGTAGCAACCGCTTCATTTTGCAGATCGCCGCCAACTATGGTGGCCAGTGGGATATCGCCCAGGCCGCCCAGCGCCTGGCGCGTGAGGTTCAGGCCGGTCATTTGCGTGCCGATGACATCACCCCTGAGCTGCTTCAGACCTGCCTGGCTACAGGCGATCTGCCATTGCCCGATCTGTGCATCCGCACCGGTGGCGAGCACCGCATCAGCAATTTCCTGTTGTGGCAGCTGGCCTATGCCGAGCTGTACTTCTCCGACCTGTTCTGGCCGGACTTCAAACACGAGGCCATGCGCACTGCGCTGGCCGATTACGCTTCGCGCCAGCGCCGCTTCGGGAAAACCAGCGAGCAGGTCGAAGCTGGAGCCCGTGCTTAATGCTTAAACAACGCATCATCACTGCGCTGATCCTGCTGCCAATCGCCCTCGGGGGCTTCTTCCTGCTCGATGGTGGGGACTTTGCCCTGTTCATTGGCCTGGTCGTTACCCTGGGTGCCTGGGAGTGGGCACGCCTGGCAGGGCTGGTGGCACAAACCGTGCGTGTGGCCTACGCCGCCGTGGTAGCCGGGCTGCTGATGCTGCTCTACCTGATGCCGGACCTGGCACCCTGGGTGTTGGGCGCTGCAGTTTTGTGGTGGGGTGTGGCGACCTGGCTGGTACTGACCTACCCACGGACCAGCGAGTTGTGGTCCAGCGTCGCCTGCCGTTTGCTCATCGGTCTGCTGATCCTGCTGCCTGCCTGGCAAGGCCTGGTGCTGCTCAAGCATTGGCCATTGGGCAATTGGTTGATCATGGCCGTCATGGTCCTGGTTTGGGGGGCGGACATTGGAGCCTACTTCTCTGGCCGTGCTTTCGGTAAGCGCAAGTTGGCCCCACAGGTGAGCCCGGGCAAGAGCTGGGAGGGCGTGTACGGTGGCCTTGCGCTTAGTCTGGTCATTACCCTGGTGGTCGGCCTGAATCGTGACTGGAGTGTCGCGCAGTTGCTACTGGGCCTGCTGGGTGCCGCAGTTGTGGTATTGGTTTCGGTGGTGGGTGATCTGACCGAGAGCATGTTCAAGCGTCGTTCCGGGATCAAGGACAGCAGCAACCTGCTGCCAGGGCATGGTGGCGTGCTTGACCGTATCGACAGCCTGACCGCCGCCATTCCGCTGTTTGCTGTGCTGCTTTGGGCAGCCAACTGGGGCGTGATGTGAGCAGTGTGCAGCGTATTACCGTTCTCGGTGCGACCGGCTCCATTGGGCTGAGTACCCTGGATGTCATTGCTCGCCACCCCGAGCATTATCGAGTGTTTGCCCTGAGCGGCTATTCCCGTCTGGATGAGTTGCTGGCACTGTGCCTGCGTCATGCGCCAAAGTTCGCCGTGGTGCCGTCGGCACAGGCGGCCGAACAGTTGCGTGCAGGCCTGGCGGCAGCCGGCTCGGCAACCGAGGTGCTGGAAGGCGAGGCTGGTTTGTGTCAGGTCGCAGCCGCCTCCGAAGTCGACGCGGTGATGGCAGCGATTGTCGGCGCGGCAGGCTTGCGTCCTACCCTGGCCGCTGTCGAAGCCGGCAAGAAGGTCCTGCTGGCCAACAAAGAGGCGCTGGTTATGTCCGGCGCACTGTTCATGCAGGCGGTGCAGCGCAGTGGCGCGGTATTGCTGCCAATCGACAGCGAGCACAATGCAATTTTTCAGTGCCTGCCGGGCGATTATGCTCGCGGCCTGTCGCAGGTAGGCGTACGGCGCATTCTGCTCACTGCATCCGGTGGGCCGTTTCGCGAAACGCCAGCAGCTGAACTGGCGCAAGTCAGCCCCGAGCAGGCGTGCGCTCACCCGAATTGGTCGATGGGTCGCAAAATCTCGGTCGATTCGGCGAGCATGATGAACAAAGGGCTTGAACTGATTGAGGCGTGCTGGTTATTCGATGCGCGCCCGAGTCAGGTCGAGGTGGTCGTGCATCCGCAGAGTGTGATTCACTCGCTGGTCGACTATGTCGATGGTTCGGTGTTGGCCCAGTTGGGCAATCCGGATATGCGCACGCCGATTGCCAACGCCCTGGCCTGGCCGAAGCGGATCGACTCCGGAGTGGCCCCGCTTGATTTGTTCGCCATTGCCCGCCTGGACTTCCAGGCGCCCGATGAACAACGTTTTCCATGCTTGCGCCTGGCGCGTCAGGCAGCCGAGGCGGGTAACAGTGCACCGGCGATGCTCAACGCTGCCAATGAAGTGGCAGTGGAGGCATTTCTGCAGCGGCGCATTCGCTTCCCGCAGATCGCGAGTATGATCGAACAAGTGCTCGACCAGGAACCGGTCGTAGCGGTGCAGACGCTCGACGCGGTATTTGCCGCTGATCAGCGGGCCCGGCAGTTGGCTGGGCAGTGGTTGAACCAGCACGGGTGCTGATGCAGGGCGTCTGGTTGGGCTGAACGTCATTCGGAGAAAGATATGAGTGCGCTCTACATGATTATCGGCACCCTGGTGGCATTGGGTGTGCTGGTCACCTTTCACGAATTCGGTCACTTCTGGGTGGCCAGGCGTTGTGGCGTCAAGGTTTTGCGTTTTTCCGTAGGTTTCGGTATGCCCCTGTTGCGCTGGCATGACCGCCACGGCACCGAGTTCGTGGTCGCGGCGATTCCGCTGGGTGGCTACGTAAAGATGCTCGACGAGCGTGAGGGCGAAGTTCCGCATGATCAGATCGAGCAGTCTTTCAATCGCAAGTCAGTACGCCAGCGCATTGCTATCGTGGCAGCCGGACCTATCGCCAACTTCCTCTTGGCCATTTTGTTTTTCTGGGTGTTGGCGATGCTCGGCACTCAGCAGGAGCGACCGGTCATTGGTGGCGTTGAGGCGGGTAGCATTGCTGAGACCGCTGGCCTGAAGGCTGGCCAGGAAATTGTTTCCATTGATGGCAAGGCGACCAATGGCTGGTCTGCTGTCAATTTGCAGTTGATTCGCCGTTTGGGCGAGAGCGGTCAATTGCACATCAATGTACGGGAAGAGGGCGCTACGGTAGATAGCGCTCATGTATTGACCCTCGACAACTGGCTCAAGGGGGCTGACGAACCCGATCCAATTCGTTCGTTGGGCCTGCGTCTGTGGCGGCCGGCGTTGCCACCGGTTCTGGCCGAGTTGGACCCTAAAGGGCCGGCCAAGGCTGCGGGCCTGCAACCCGGTGATCGCTTGTTGACGCTTGACGGCACTGCACTCAATGACTGGCAGCAGGTTGTCGATACCGTGCGCGGACGAGCAGGCAGCAAGGTCCTGCTACAAATCGAGCGCAACGGCGCGACGCTGGATGTTCCGGTTACGCTGGCCAGTCGTGGCGAGGGCAAGTCGGCGAGTGGTTACCTTGGGGCTGGCGTAAAGCCAGTGAAGTGGCCTGATGCCATGCTTCGCGAGGTCAGTTATGGGCCACTGGAGGCCGTGGGAGAGGGGCTTTCACGGACCTGGAACATGAGCATCCTTACCTTGGAATCGCTGAAGAAAATGCTGTTCGGCGAGCTCTCGGTAAAAAACTTGAGCGGACCGATAACCATTGCTAAAGTGGCGGGCGCTTCAGCCCAGTCAGGCGTTGGGGATTTCCTGAATTTCCTCGCCTACCTGAGCATTAGCCTGGGGGTTCTTAATTTGCTGCCCATTCCTGTACTGGATGGGGGGCATTTGCTGTTTTACCTGATCGAATGGGCGCGTGGTCGTCCGCTTTCGGATCGGGTGCAGGGTTGGGGGATTCAAATCGGTATCAGTTTGGTAGTCGGGGTGATGTTGCTTGCCCTGATCAACGATTTGGGTCGACTGTAAAGCTTCGCTCAATTGCGAACCTGTCGCGTCCCGCGACGGGTCGTTTATTGCCAGTTGGAATAAGAAAGGACTTCATGAAACGTCTGTTGCTAACTGCGGTTCTCGCCGTACTGATGATCGCTGAAGTTCACGCCGAGTCCTTCACCATCTCCGATATTCGTGTAAACGGTCTGCAGCGGGTATCCGCGGGCAGCGTTTTCGGTGCTCTGCCATTGAACGTCGGAGATGAAGCTGACGACCGTCGCCTGGTGGATTCCACCCGCGCGCTGTTCAAGACCGGCTTCTTTCAGGACATCCAACTGGGTCGTGACGGCAACGTCCTGATCATCACCGTGGTCGAGCGTCCTTCGGTCTCTAGTATCGAAATTGAAGGTAACAAGGCAATCAGCACTGAAGACCTGATGAAAGGTCTGAAGCAGTCTGGCCTGGCCGAAGGCGAGATCTTCCAGCGCGCTACCCTTGAGGGCGTACGTAACGAGCTGCAACGTCAATACGTTGCCCAAGGTCGTTACTCGGCTGAGGTAGAGACCGAAGTCGTGCCACAGCCGCGCAACCGTGTTGGCCTTAAGATCAAGATCAACGAAGGTACCGTTGCTGCCATCCAGCACATCAACGTGGTTGGTAACACTGTCTTCCCAGAAGAAGACCTTGTCGGACTGTTCGAGCTCAAGACCACCAACTGGCTGTCGTTCTTCAAAAACGATGACAAGTACGCCCGCGAAAAACTCTCCGGTGACCTGGAACGTCTGCGCTCCTACTACCTGGACCGCGGCTACATCAACATGGACATCGCTTCTACCCAGGTGTCGATCACCCCGGACAAAAAGCACGTCTACATCACTGTCAACGTCAACGAAGGCGAGAAGTACACCGTTCGTGACGTGAAACTGTCCGGTGATCTCAAAGTGCCGGAAGACCAGGTCAAGTCGTTGATGCTGGTGCAGCCAGGCCAGGTGTTCTCGCGTAAGGTGATGACCACCACTTCCGAACTGATCACCCGTCGTCTGGGTAACGAAGGCTATACCTTCGCCAACGTCAACGGCGTACCGCAGCCAAACGACCAGGACCATACCGTCGACATCACTTTCGTTGTCGATCCGGGTAAGCGTGCTTACGTCAACCGTATCAACTTCCGCGGCAACACCAAGTCTGAAGACGAAGTGCTGCGTCGCGAAATGCGCCAGATGGAAGGCGGCTGGGCGTCGACCTACCTGATCGACCAATCCAAGACTCGTCTGGAGCGTCTGGGCTTCTTCAAGGAAGCCAACGTCGAGACCCCGGCAGTTCCAGGTACCGACGACCAGATCGACGTCAACTACAGCGTTGAAGAACAAGCTTCCGGTTCGATCACCGCCAGTGTCGGTTTCGCCCAAAGCGCCGGTCTGATCCTCGGTGGTTCCATCAGCCAGAGCAACTTCCTGGGTACCGGTAACAAGGTTTCCCTCGGCCTGACCCGCAGTGAATACCAGAGCCGCTACAACTTCGGCTTCGTGGACCCCTACTGGACTGCCGATGGCGTCAGCCTGGGTTACAACGCCTTCTATCGCACCACTGACTACGACGACCTTGACGTAGACGTTGCCAGCTATGCGGTCGACAGCCTGGGTGCGGGCGTAAGCGTCGGCTACCCAATCAGCGAAACTTCGCGTCTGACCTTCGGCCTGACCGTACAGCAGGACGAGATCAAGACCGGTAAGTACACCGTCGACGAGATCTTCGACTTCGTTAACGAAGAAGGTGACAAGTACCTGAACTTCAAGGCGTCCGCCGGCTGGTCCGAGTCGACCCTGAACAAAGGTGTGCTGGCGACCCGTGGCCATTCTCAGAGCCTGGTGCTCGAGGCGACCACCCCAGGCAGCGACCTGTCGTTCTTCAAGCTCGACTACCGTGGCCAACTGTTCAAGCCAATCACCAACGACTACACCCTGCGCCTGCACACCGAGTTGGGCTATGGTGATGGTTTCGGTGGCACTTCGGGCCTGCCGTTCTACGAGAACTACTATGCCGGTGGTTTCAACTCGGTACGTGGCTTCAAGGACAGCAGCCTGGGTCCACGCAGTACCCCAAGTGACGGTCACAACCCGGGCACCATTGCCGACCCGGATCAGGATCCACTGCCGTTCGGTGGTAACGTTCTCGTACAGGGTGGTGTAGAACTGCTGTTCCCGCTGCCGTTCGTCAAGGACCAACGCTCGCTGCGCACCTCGGTATTCTGGGATGTGGGTAACGTGTTCGATACCAACTGCGGCTCCAAGCCTGATTGTGAGAAGGTCGGCCTGTCGGGTCTGGCCAGCTCCGTCGGCCTGGGCGTCACCTGGATTACCGCGCTCGGTCCGTTGAGCTTCAGCCTGGCAATGCCGGTCAAGAAGCCGGACGAAGCCGATACCCAGGTGTTCCAATTCTCTCTGGGCCAGACCTTCTAAGGTCTGCCCCTTGCTAACGACATCGGATTCTGTAGGAGTGCATCGTGCGTAAGTTGACCCAACTGGCAGTACTGGCTGCGACCCTGATCGCAACCCCGGCTTTCGCCGAAATGAAGGTTGCTGTCCTGAACTATCAAATGGCATTGCTGGAATCGGACGCGGCGAAGAAATACGCTGTCGATGCCGAGAAGAAATTCGGCCCGCAGCTGACCAAACTTAAAAACCTGGAAAGCAGCGCCAAGGGCATCGCCGACCGTATCCGTGCCGGTGGCGACAAGATGGCTCAACCAGAACGCGAGCGCCTGGAGCTTGAGTACAAGCAAAAGGCCCGTGACTTCCAGTTCCAGTCCAAGGAGCTGAACGAGTCCAAGGCTGTTGCCGACCGTGAAATGCTCAAGCAGCTGAAGCCAAAACTCGATGGCGCTGTTGAAGAAGTGATCAAGAAGGGCGGATTCGACCTGGTGCTCGAGCGTGGCGCGGTGATTGATGTCAAGCCTCAGTACGACATCACTCGCCAAGTCATCGAGCGCATGAATCAGTCCCGTTGAACATGACTGTGACCATGAAACTCGGTCAGTTGGCCGAGTTCCTCGGTGCCACTTGCAGTGGTCCCGAGGAGCTGGAAATCACTGGCCTGGCGACGCTTCAGGAAGCCGGGCCGGGACAGTTGAGCTTTCTTGCCAACCCGCAGTACCGCAAGTACCTCGCAGACAGCAAGGCGGCGGCGATTCTGCTCAAGGCAGCCGATGCCGAGGGTTTTGCCGGTAGCGCGCTCATTGTTCCAGACCCGTACCTCGCTTACGCGCGCATATCCCACCTGTTCGATCCAAAGCCCAAGGCTGTAGCGGGAATTCATCCCAGCGCCGTGGTTGCCGACGATGCGCAGGTCGATGCCAGTGCAAGTATTGGTGCTTGTGCGGTGATCGAAAGTGGCGCGCAAATCGGTCCGGGTGTGACGGTCGGTGCCCATTGCTTCATCGGTGCGCGGTGCGTGATCGGCGAAGGGGGCTGGCTGGCCCCGCGAGTGACCCTGTATCACGACGTACGCATCGGTAAGCGGGTTGTGATTCAGTCGGGAGCGGTTATCGGTGGCGAAGGCTTCGGCTTTGCCAACGAGAAAGGTGTCTGGCAGAAGATCGCTCAGATCGGTGGCGTCAGTATTGGCGATGATGTCGAGATCGGTGTGAACACCGCGGTCGACCGTGGCGCGCTGGCGGATACCCGCATCGGAAACGGGGTTAAGCTCGACAACCAGATCCAGATCGCCCATAACGTACAGATCGGTGATCACACGGCGATGGCGGCTTGCGTCGGCATTTCCGGTAGCACCAAGATTGGCAAGCACTGCACTATCGCCGGCGGCGTCGGCATGGTGGGACATATTGATGTCTGCGACGGTGTTTTCGTATCCGGCATGACCATGGTCACACGCTCTATCACCGAGCCTGGGGCCTATTCTTCTGGTACGGCGATGCAGCCGCTGGGCGAATGGCGCAAGAGCGCCGCACGTATTCGCCAGCTCGACGAAATGGCGAAACGTCTTCAACAGTTGGAAAAGCGTGTCGAGGTCGTGACCTCGGGCAGCCAGCCTTCATCAGAAGGCTGATACCATTTCCTGATCGAGAGTGAATAGCCGCAGGCTGACTCTTTGATTTTGCAAAAGGAGCACCTGGCAAAAGCAGGCGCTCCCTATCTTTACTACAGGCTTCCCCCCGAAATGATGGACATCAACGAGATTCGCGAATATTTGCCTCACCGTTACCCGTTCCTGCTGGTGGACCGGGTAGTGGAACTGGACGTAGAGGCTCAGCGCATTCGTGCCTACAAGAATGTCAGCATCAACGAACCTTTCTTCAATGGTCACTTTCCGGCGCACCCGATCATGCCGGGCGTGCTGATCATCGAAGCGATGGCCCAGGCAGCTGGTATCCTCGGCTTCAAGATGCTGGATGTTAAGCCTGCGGACGGTACGCTGTACTATTTCGTCGGTTCCGACAAGCTGCGGTTCCGTCAACCAGTACTGCCGGGCGATCAGTTGATCCTGGAAGCCAAGTTCATCAGCTGCAAACGTCAGATCTGGAAGTTTGAATGCCAGGCGTCGGTCGACGGCAAGCCTGTGTGCTCGGCCGAGATCATCTGTGCGGAACGCAAGCTATGAGTTTGATTGACCCTCGGGCAATCATCGATCCTTCGGCGAAGATCGCCGATGGCGTCGAGGTTGGCCCTTGGTCTATCGTCGGTGCTGGTGTAGAGATCGGGGAGGGGACCGTCATCGGTCCGCATGTAATCCTCAAGGGGCCCACGCGCATTGGTCGGCACAACCGCATCTACCAGTTCTCATCGGTAGGCGAAGACACTCCCGATCTCAAGTACAAGGGTGAAGCTACACGCCTGGTAATCGGTGATCATAATGTCATTCGTGAAGGCGTGACCATCCATCGTGGAACCGTGCAGGATCGTTCGGAAACCACCTTGGGTGATCACAATCTGATCATGGCCTACGCTCATATCGGCCATGACAGCGTCATCGGCAATCACTGCATCCTGGTCAACAATACGGCGTTGGCCGGGCATGTTCATGTCGATGACTGGGCGATTCTTTCCGGGTTTACCCTGGTGCATCAGTTTTGCCATATCGGCGCTCACAGCTTTTCCGGTATGGGCACCGCCATCGGCAAGGATGTACCGGCTTATGTCACCGTATTCGGCAACCCGGCCGAAGCACGCAGCATGAATTTCGAGGGTATGCGCCGTCGTGGATTCACTGAAGAAGCCATTCATGCCCTGCGCCGTGCCTACAAAGTTGTCTATCGTCAGGGACTGACGGTCGAGCAAGCGATTACCGAGCTGGCCGAGCCTGCATCTCAGTTCCCTGAAGTCGACGTTTTTCTCAAGTCGATCCAGAACTCTACCCGCGGCATCACGCGCTGATCATGGCCGAGTTATGTGTTGCGCTGGTGGCCGGCGAGGCCAGCGGCGATATTCTTGGCGCTGGTTTGATGCGCGCGCTCAAGTCCCGCCATCCTCAGGTACGTTTCATTGGTGTCGGCGGACCGCTGATGCAGGCCGAAGGGCTGGTGTCGTACTTCCCCATGGAGCGCTTGGCCGTCATGGGCCTGGTCGAGGTGCTGGGTCGCCTGCGTGAGCTGCTCAAGCGACGCAAGGTTTTGATCCAGACGCTGATCGAGGAACGCCCAGACGTGTTCATCGGTATCGACGCGCCAGATTTCACCCTCAACATCGAAATGAACCTGCGTAAGGCCGGGATCAAGACTGTGCATTATGTCAGCCCTTCGGTCTGGGCTTGGCGTCAGAAGCGTGTGCTGAAGATTCGTGAAGGCTGCGATCTGATGCTGACGTTGTTCCCCTTCGAGGCGAAGTTCTACGAAGAGAAGGGCGTGCCGGTGCGTTTTGTCGGTCATCCGTTGGCTGACAGCATCCCGTTGGAAGCTGATCGGCATGCTGCTCGTGAACAGCTGGGGCTTGGCGAAGGGCCGCTGGTCGCCCTCATGCCGGGAAGCCGTGGTGGTGAAGTGGGACGCCTCGGTGCCCTGTTCCTGGAAGCCGCCGAGCGCTTGCGTGAGCGTGTGCCGGGCGTGCGCTTCGTTTCGCCGTGTGCCAACGCCGAGCGCCGAGCGCAGTTGGAGCAGATGCTTGAAGGCCGTGACTTGCCGCTGACCCTGCTTGATGGTCAGTCCCACCAGGCTCTGGCCGCATGCGATGCGGTGTTGATCGCCTCCGGCACAGCAACCCTGGAAGCATTGTTGTTCAAGCGGCCGATGGTGGTCGCATATCGCCTCGCTCCGCTGACCTACTGGATTCTCAAACGACTGGTCAAAAGCCCTTACGTGTCGCTGCCCAACCTGCTAGCCCAGCGCATGCTGGTGCCTGAGTTGCTACAAGAAGCCGCTACTCCCGAAGCCCTGGCCCAGACGCTGGCGCCCTTGGTCGAAGGTGGCGCCCAGCAGACTGAAGGTTTTGACCAGATTCACCGTACCCTGCGCCGCGATGCCTCCAATCAGGCAGCTGAAGCAGTGCTGGCTCTGCTGGAAACTCGATAGATGCAAATAGGACTGGACTTCAACCTGGTCGAAGACCTGGTCGCTGGCGTCGACGAAGTCGGCCGTGGCCCTCTGTGTGGCGCGGTGGTGACGGCTGCGGTAATTCTTGATCCAGAGCGGCCTATTCTCGGCCTGAATGATTCGAAGAAGCTGACCGAAGCACGTCGTGAAAAGCTGTTCGATGAAATCTGCGAGAAAGCCCTGAGCTTCTGCATCGCCCGTGCTGAAGTCGAGGAAATCGACCAGTTGAACATCCTGCACGCCACCATGTTGGCTATGCAGCGTGCGGTCGAAGGCTTGAGTGTTACGCCGAAGTTGGCCTTGATCGACGGCAATCGCTGTCCCAAGCTGTCAGTGCCTGCAGCGCCGGTGGTCAAAGGTGATAGCCAGGTTCCGGCGATTGCTGCTGCGTCGATCCTGGCCAAGGTTACCCGTGACCGGGAAATGGCTGCTTTGGAGCTGATTTATCCAGGTTATGGCATCGGTGGTCACAAGGGCTACCCGACGCCGGTGCATCTTGAAGCGCTGGCGCGCCTTGGGCCGACGCCGATTCATCGGCGCTCCTTTGCCCCGGTGCGTGCGGCGTTCGAAGCGCGTGATGCACTTGCCAGCGGATTTGGAGAGGTGTGATCGGGTGAGGTAAATGTCAGCAGTCTGGTTCACTCTTCACAGGCTGCTGTTTTGATCAAGGCCCGGTACAATCCGGGCCTTGTTGTTTTGTGTTGCTATAGGATCATCATGTCGGCTTCTTTCGTTCATCTTCGCCTGCACACTGAATTCTCCCTGGTCGACGGCCTGGTGCGGATCAAGCCGCTGGCCAAGGCATTGGCGTCGATGAACATGCCGGCCGTAGCGGTTACCGACCAGAGCAACATGTGCTCGTTGGTCAAATTCTACAAAAACGCCATGGGCTCAGGCATCAAGCCGATTTGTGGGGCTGATCTGTGGTTGGCCAATAGCGATCCGGATGCCCCGCTGTCGCGAATCTGTTTTTTGGCCATGGATGCCCAGGGCTATCGCAATCTCACCGAGTTGATTTCCCGCGGTTGGGTCGAAGGCCAGCGCAACGGCCTGGTGATCATCGAGCGTGACTGGATCGCCCCTGCCAGTGAAGGCCTGATTGCCTTGTCGGCAGCCAGGGAGGGCGATATCGGCATGGCGTTGCTCAATGGCAACCCCGATGAAGCGCAGGCGCTGCTGCAAGACTGGATGGCGATGTTCCCGGACCGCTTCTACGTCGAAGTGCAGCGCACCAACCGCGCAGGTGACGAAGAATACCTGCATGCGGCTGTCGCCCTGGCCGACAAGCTGAATGCTCCGCTGGTTGCGACCAACGATGTGCGCTTTATCAAGCAGTCGGATTACGACGCCCATGAAACGCGCGTATGTATCGGCGAAGGCCGTGCCCTGGACGACCCGCGCCGTTCACGCAACTACAGCGACCAGCAATACCTGAAAAGCCCGGAAGAGATGGCCGAGCTGTTCAGCGACCTGCCCGATGCGTTGGCGAACACGGTAGAAATTGCCAAGCGCTGCAACATCCAAGTGCAACTGGGCAAGCATTTTCTACCTGATTTCCCCACCCCCAATGGCATGGGCATCGATGACTACCTTCGCCACGTTTCCCATGAGGGGCTGGAAGAGCGCCTGGCGGTGTTGTGGCCGAAAGAGACCACGCCCAATTACGAGGAAAAGCGCCAGGTCTACCTCGATCGCCTGAAATTCGAGCTGGATATCATCATCCAGATGGGGTTCCCCGGCTACTTCCTGATCGTTATGGACTTCATCAAATGGGCCAAGAACAACGGCGTGCCCGTGGGGCCTGGTCGCGGCTCGGGTGCAGGTTCGCTGGTCGCCTATGTACTGAAGATCACCGATCTCGATCCGCTCGCCTACGACCTGCTGTTCGAACGTTTCCTCAACCCGGAACGGGTATCGATGCCCGACTTCGACGTCGACTTCTGCATGGACGGCCGCGACCGGGTAATCGAGTACGTGGCCGATGCCTATGGTCGTAACGCGGTAAGTCAAATCATTACCTTCGGTACCATGGCTGCCAAGGCGGTGGTGCGCGATGTGGCGCGGGTGCAGGGCAAGTCCTATGGCTTGGCTGATCGTTTGTCGAAGATGATTCCTTTCGAAGTAGGCATGACGCTGGATAAAGCCTACGAGCAGGAAGAAGTGTTGCGCGACTTCCTCAAGACCGACGAGGACGCCAAGGAAATCTGGGACATGGCCCTCAAGCTTGAGGGTGTCTGCCGTGGTACCGGTAAGCACGCAGGTGGTGTGGTAATCGCACCGACCAAGCTTACCGACTTCTCGCCGATTGCCTGTGATGAAGAAGGCGGCGGCCTGGTCACCCAGTTCGACAAGGATGACGTTGAAGCCGCTGGTCTGGTGAAGTTCGACTTCCTCGGCCTGCGCACGCTGACGATCATCAAGTGGGCGATGGAGACCATCAACCGCGAGCAGGCCAAGCAGGGGCTGGAAGACCTGAACATCGATTTCATCCCGCTGGATGACAAGAAAACGTTCGACCTGTTGCAAAAGGCGGAAACCACTGCGGTGTTCCAGCTTGAGTCCAGGGGCATGAAGGAGCTGATCAAAAAGCTCAAACCCGACTGCCTGGAAGACCTTATTGCACTTGTGGCGCTGTTTCGTCCCGGCCCGCTGCAATCGGGGATGGTTGATGACTTCATCAACCGCAAGCACGGTCGCGCAGAGCTTGCGTATCCGCATTCCGACTATCAGTACGAAGGCCTCAAACCGGTACTGGCGCCCACATACGGCATCATCCTGTATCAAGAACAGGTGATGCAGATTGCCCAGGTCATGGCTGGTTACACCCTCGGTGGTGCGGACATGCTGCGTCGGGCCATGGGTAAGAAAAAACCCGAGGAAATGGCCAAGCAGCGTGGCGGTTTCATCGAAGGTTGTGCATCCAACAATATCGACCCAGATCTGGCGGGTAACATCTTCGATCTGGTGGAGAAGTTCGCGGGCTACGGCTTCAACAAATCTCACTCTGCAGCCTATGGCTTGGTGTCTTACCAGACCGCATGGTTGAAAACCCACTTCCCGGCACCGTTCATGGCAGCAGTGCTGTCGGCGGATATGCATAACACCGACAAGGTCGTTACGCTGATCGAGGAAGTTCGCAGCATGAAGCTGCGCCTGGATGCCCCGGATGTTAACTCTTCCGACTTCAAGTTCACGGTCAACGACGACGGCCGAATTGTCTACGGGCTCGGCGCAATCAAGGGCGTGGGCGAGGGGCCGGTAGAGGCTATCGTCGAAGCGCGGCGCAACGGGCCGTTCAAGGACCTGTTCGACTTTTGCGAGCGTGTCGATCTCAAACGCATCAACAAGCGCACGCTCGATGCCCTGGTGCGCAGCGGCGCCCTGGATCGCTTGGGGCCGTATTTCCATGATGAGCTCAAGGCTTACCAGGCGAACGTCGACCGCAATCGCGCGGTGTTGCTGGCGACCATGGAAGAGGCGATCAAGTCTGCCGAGCAGACTGCCCGTACCGCCGATAGCGGCCACGCCGACTTGTTCGGCGGGTTGTTTGTGGAAGAAGACGCGGATGTCTACGCCAAGCACCGCAATACACGGGAGTTGACCCTCAAGGAGCGCTTGCGAGGCGAGAAGGACACCCTGGGCCTGTACCTGACCGGGCACCCGATCGACGAATACGAAGGCGAGATCCGTCGGTTTGCCCGCCAGCGCATCATTGATCTGAAACCGGCCCGCGACACGCAGACGGTAGCCGGCATGATCATTGCGCTGCGGGTGATGAAGAATAAAAAGGGTGACAAGATGGGCTTTGTCACTCTTGATGACCGCTCCGGGCGGATCGAGGCCTCGTTGTTCGCCGATGCGTTCATGGCTGCCCAGCCCCTGTTGCAGACCGATGCGATGGTCGTCGTCGAAGGTGAAGTCAGCAATGATGACTTCTCCGGTGGTTTGCGCCTGCGGGTAAAACGGGTCATGAGCATGGAAGATGCGCGGACCAATTTGGCCGAGAGCCTGCGCCTGAAAGTGCACAGCGATGCCCTCAAGGGCGATCGTCTCACCTGGCTGGGCGAGCTGTTCAAGCGCCATCGTGGTGCCTGCCCGATTACCATGGAGTACACCGGTAGCGATGCCAAGGCGATGCTGCAGTTTGGAGAAGGCTGGCGGATCGACCCGGCAGATGGCCTGATTCAAGCCCTGCGTGACCAGTTCGGGCGTGAGAACGTCTTTTTGCAATATCGATGAATTTTTAATCTCGACCTGAATGCGCCTGATCCCTTAAGGTAGGGCGCCAAACGGATCAACCGGCCGGCCGCCTGGCCGTAGACCCAAGACGGATGCCTATGAACCCGAATTTTCTGGATTTCGAACAGCCGATTGCTGACCTGCAAGCCAAGATTGAAGAGCTGCGCTTGGTGGGTAATGACAACTCGCTGAACATCGGCGATGAAATCGCCCGTCTGCAAGACAAAAGCAGCACCCTGACCGAAAGCATCTTCGGCAACCTGACCAGTTGGCAGATTGCCCGCCTGGCGCGTCATCCTCGTCGTCCGTACACCCTGGACTACATCGATCACCTGTTCACCGAGTTCGACGAACTGCACGGCGATCGGCACTTCTCCGATGACGCAGCAATCGTTGGTGGTATTGCGCGCCTGGACGACAAGCCAGTCATGGTCATTGGTCATCAGAAAGGTCGTGAAGTGCGCGAAAAAGTTCGCCGCAACTTCGGCATGCCACGTCCAGAGGGCTACCGCAAAGCTTGTCGCCTGATGGAAATGGCCGAGCGTTTCAAGATGCCAATCCTGACCTTCATCGACACCCCAGGTGCTTATCCGGGTATCGACGCTGAAGAGCGCAACCAGAGCGAAGCAATTGCCTGGAACCTGCGCGTCATGGCTCGCCTGAAAACCCCGATCATCGCCACCGTTATTGGTGAGGGTGGTTCCGGCGGTGCGTTGGCCATCGGCGTATGCGATCAGTTGAACATGCTGCAGTATTCGACCTATTCGGTCATTTCGCCGGAAGGTTGCGCATCGATTCTGTGGAAAACCGCTGAGAAGGCGCCTGATGCCGCCGAGGCCATGGGGATTACTGCCGAGCGCCTCAAGGGCCTGGGTATTGTCGATAAAGTCATTGCCGAGCCTTTGGGCGGTGCCCATCGCGATCCGGCGAAGATGTCCGCGAGCATCCGTGGCGAACTGATCGAGCAGTTGGACATGCTCAAGAAGCTCGACAACGAGACATTGCTCAAGCGCCGTTATGATCGTCTGATGAGCTACGGGCTCTGATCTGAGCGTTTCGCGGGGCTCCATGGCCCCGCGATCACTGCCGAGCCTGCGCCGATGATTGATCTGAGCAGCAAGCTTTCTCCCTGGCTAAGTGCCCCTTCCTGGTGTGTCGCCTTCTCCGGCGGCCTGGACTCCACTGTCCTTTTGCATCTGTTGGCGAACCTGCCGCATAAGCCCGTCATTCGCGCCATCCATGTTCACCACGGCCTGCAGGCTGTCGCTGAGGCGTGGCCAAGCCATTGCCAGCAGCTGTGCGAAGGGCTGGGCGTTAACTTGCAGGTCATCCATGTCGAGGTGAGCGCCGGTGCCAGTCTTGAGCAGGCTGCCCGAGACGCCCGTTATGCCGCCTTCAACGCTGCGTTGCGGCCTGGAGAAGTGTTGCTGACCGGCCAGCACCGTGAAGATCAGGCGGAAACCCTGCTGTTTCGTTTGCTGCGCGGGGCGGGGGTGCGAGGCTTGGCGGCAATGCCGATTCAGCGCGCGCTGGGGCAAGGCGTGCTGCTGCGACCTTTTCTCGATGTCTCGCGAAAAGCACTGGAGGCCTACGCCCGAGAACATCAGCTGACATGGGTCGAGGATCCGAGTAACAGCGATACGCAGTACTCACGCAACTACCTGCGTCACGCAGTGTTCCCGACCTTGCGTCAACGTTGGCCGCAAGTTGCGCAGAACCTTGCACGTACAGCGGAGCATTTGAGCGAGGCCCAAGGCTTGCTCGACGAGTTGGCGCGACAGGATCTGGCACTTGCCTCGACGGCGAACGCCTATGACTGGCTCGGATTGGCGTCTCTGGATCTGCGCGTCATGCGCAGTTTGTCTCCCGCTCGTCAGCGTAATGCATTGCAATACTGGATGGCGCAGCGCACACGCCTGCCGGATGCAAGGCATTGGGCAGGCTGGGAGGCGCTACGTGATGCAGCAGGCGATGGCCGCCCGGTGTGGCGGCTCACCGACGGGGAACTGCACCGCAGCAATGAACGTGTCTGGTGGCTTTCTGGAGACTGGCTCAAAGCGCCGCAGGGGCCGCAGGTGTGGAGCGCTCCGAACGAAGCGCTGGTGTTGAGTGGAAATGGCCAGGTCAGCCTCAGCGGCACGTTGCCGCAGGGTGTATTGCACATTGCCTACCGCCAGGGCGGTGAGTCATTGCTTGTACACGGGCGAGGTCGACGTGATCTGAAACGCTTGCTCAACGAGCTGGAGGTGCCGGCTTTTGTTCGTTCGCGGTTGCCGCTGCTCTATTGTGACGACCAATTGGTGGCTGTCGCCAACCTGCCGGTCTTGAGTCGGCAGGGCGCCGATTTGAATTGGTGTCTACCGACGAGCGAGCAAGGTTTGAGATGAAAGGGACATTCCGGTAGACTACGCTCCCTTCTTGATACAACTTCTGTGGCTTCCCTCAGAACCGCAGTAGTTGCCGATTACCAAGCAGTTTTTTGCTGGGCGATTCTAAAAATGTGTAGCGAGCTCCGTACCGGGTCTAAAGCCCCCGGTCTGTCCAGGCGCGGCAGTTTTTTAAGTGGCACTGTGATTGACGCAGGTGATCGGGGGCTTCGGCCTTCCTTCGCTTTCCCCGGCGGCACTGACCGCTTTAACGCAGACTTCTAGGGTTTTTCATGACGCGCTACATATTCGTCACGGGCGGTGTTGTTTCTTCATTGGGGAAAGGCATTGCCTCGGCTTCATTGGCGGCTATCCTGGAGGCGCGGGGGCTCAAGGTCACCATGCTCAAGCTGGATCCGTACATCAACGTCGACCCGGGCACCATGAGCCCGTTCCAGCACGGCGAAGTGTTCGTCACCCACGACGGTGCCGAAACCGACCTGGACCTGGGCCACTATGAGCGGTTCATCCGCACGACGATGACCCAGAACAACAACTTCACCACAGGCCGCGTCTACGAGCACGTGCTGCGCAAAGAGCGTCGTGGTGACTATCTGGGCGCCACCATCCAGGTGATCCCGCACATTACCGACGAAATCAAGCGCCGCATCATCAAGGGTGCTGGCGATGCCGACGTGGCAATGGTCGAAATCGGCGGTACCGTGGGCGACATCGAGTCGCAACCGTTCCTCGAAGCCATCCGTCAGTTGCGTTTCGAAGTAGGCGCCAAACGCGCAATGCTGATGCACCTGACACTGGTACCGTACATCGCCACTGCAGGTGAGACCAAAACCAAGCCTACCCAGCACTCGGTCAAGGAGCTGCGCTCCATTGGCCTGCAACCAGACGTGCTGGTTTGCCGTTCCGATCACCCGATCGACAGCTCGTCGCGTCGCAAGATCGCACAGTTCACCAACGTTGAAGAACGTGCGGTGATCGCGCTGGAAGACGCCGATACCATCTACAAAATCCCGGGCATCCTGCATTCTCAGGGCCTGGACGATTTCGTCGTCGAGCGTTTCGGCCTGCAGTGCGAAAGTGCAGACTTGTCCGAGTGGGACGCTGTAGTCGATGCCAAGCTCAATCCAGAGCACGAAGTCACCATCGCCATGGTCGGCAAGTACATGGAGCTGCTGGATGCCTACAAGTCGCTGATCGAAGCGATGAGTCACGCCGGTATCAGCAACCGTACCAAGGTCAACCTGCGCTACATCGATTCCGAAGACATCGAGAACCAGGGCACCAGCCTGCTTGAAGGCGCCGATGCCATCCTGGTACCAGGCGGCTTTGGCCTGCGTGGTGTCGAAGGCAAGATCACTGCCGTGCAGTACGCTCGCGAGAACAAGGTCCCTTATTTGGGGATCTGCCTCGGTATGCAGGTAGCTGTCATCGAGTTCGCCCGTAACGTAATGGGCTGGAAAGATGCCAACTCCACCGAGTTCGATCGCAACAGCGGTCACCCGGTCGTCGGTCTGATCACCGAGTGGGAAGATGCTACCGGCGCGGTCGAAACCCGTACCGAAGCCTCCGACCTGGGTGGCACCATGCGTCTGGGTGCCCAGGAATGCCAGCTGGAAAGCGGCTCCAAGGTTCATGACTGCTACGCCAAGGATGTGATTGTCGAACGTCATCGCCATCGTTACGAAGTGAACAACAAGTTGCTGCCGCAGTTGATTGACGCCGGCTTGAAAGTTTCCGGTCGCTCCGGTGACGGTGCACTGGTAGAAGTGGTCGAGTCCCAGGATCATCCTTGGTTCGTCGCTTGCCAGTTCCACCCTGAGTTCACCTCGACTCCGCGTGACGGGCACCCGCTGTTCAGCGGCTTCGTCAAAGCGGCATTGGCTCAAAAGAACAAGGCCTGATACATGACCCAGAAGATCATTCGCGTCGGTAACATCGAGATCGCCAACGACAAGCCGTTCGTCCTGTTCGGCGGCATGAACGTGCTGGAATCCCGTGACCTGGCCATGAAGGTCTGCGAAGAATACGTACGGGTTACCGAGAAACTGGGTATCCCTTATGTCTTCAAGGCCAGCTTCGACAAGGCCAACCGTTCGTCGATCAACTCCTACCGTGGCCCTGGCCTGGAAGAGGGGATGAAGATCTTCGAAGAGATCAAGCGCACCTTCAATGTTCCGATTATCACCGACGTTCACGAGCCGCATCAGGCGCAAGCCGTGGCGAACGTCTGTGACATCATTCAGCTGCCGGCTTTCCTGTCGCGCCAGACTGACCTGGTGGTGGCGATGGCCAAGACCGGCGCAGTGATCAACATCAAGAAGGCCCAGTTCCTCGCACCCCAGGAAATGAAACACATCCTGACCAAGTGCGAAGAGGCCGGAAACGATCAGTTGATTCTCTGTGAGCGTGGTTCGAGCTTCGGCTACAACAACCTTGTGGTAGACATGCTCGGCTTCGGTATCATGAAGCAGTTCCAATACCCGGTGTTCTTCGATGTGACCCATGCCCTGCAGATGCCGGGTGGTCGCTCCGATTCCGCTGGTGGTCGCCGTGCCCAGGTCACCGACCTGGCCAAGGCTGGCCTGAGCCAGGGTCTGGCCGGGCTTTTCCTCGAAGCCCACCCAGACCCGGACAACGCCAAGTGCGACGGTCCATGCGCCCTGCGCCTGGACAAACTGGAGCCATTCCTGGCCCAGCTCAAGCAACTGGACGATCTGGTGAAGAGTTTTCCGACGGTAGAAACCGCGTAATCCTCAATTCTCCGGTAAAGTACCGCTCGTTCAATCCCTGACCCACGGGTCAGGGGTGTGTCTTCGTCGGGCCTGCCCTTTTTCAACAGCCAGGCGAACGGCAAGGATTTTTCTCAGCTGCGTTGTTTTCGTCAATTCTGGAGTGCTTACAACAATGGCAAAAATCGTCGACATCAAAGGTCGTGAAGTTCTCGATTCGCGTGGCAACCCCACCGTAGAAGCGGACGTACTGCTCGACAACGGCATCATCGGCAGTGCTTGCGCGCCGTCCGGTGCTTCCACTGGCTCGCGCGAAGCGCTGGAGCTGCGTGATGGCGACAAAAGCCGTTACATGGGCAAGGGCGTGCTGAAGGCTGTTGCCAACATCAACGGTCCGATCCGCGACCTGCTGCTGGGCAAAGACCCGGTTGACCAGAAAGCCCTCGACCGCGCCATGATCGACCTGGACGGTACCGAGAACAAAGCCAATCTGGGCGCCAACGCCATTCTGGCTGTATCCCTGGCCGCTGCCAAAGCTGCTGCCCAGGATCAGGACCTGCCGTTGTACGCGCACATCGCCAACCTGAACGGCACCCCGGGCCAGTATTCGATGCCGGTTCCGATGATGAACATCATCAACGGTGGCGAGCACGCCGATAATAACGTCGATATTCAGGAGTTCATGGTTCAGCCGGTAGGCGCCAAGACTTTCTCTGACGCGCTGCGCATGGGCACCGAAATTTTCCATCACCTCAAAGCTGTGCTCAAGGCTCGCGGCCTGAACACTGCAGTGGGTGACGAAGGTGGTTTCGCACCGAACCTGGCTTCCAACGAAGACGCTCTGTCGGCTATCGCCGAAGCTGTGGCCAATGCTGGCTACAAGCTGGGCACCGATGTAACTTTGGCGTTGGACTGCGCTGCCAGCGAGTTCTTTGAAGATGGCAAGTACAACCTGTCCGGCGAAGGCAAGTCCTTCGACGCTGCTGGTTTTGCCGACTACCTCAAGGGTCTCAGTGAGCGCTTCCCGATCATCTCGATCGAAGATGGCCTGGACGAGTCCGACTGGGCTGGCTGGAAGATCCTCACCGACAAGATCGGCGACAAGGTGCAGTTGGTCGGTGACGACTTGTTCGTAACCAACACCAAGATCCTCAAGGAAGGCATCGACAAGAACATTGCCAACTCGATCCTGATCAAGTTCAACCAGATCGGTTCGCTGACCGAAACCCTTGAAGCCATTCAGATGGCCAAGGCTGCCGGTTACACTGCAGTGATCTCGCACCGTTCGGGCGAAACCGAAGACTCGACCATTGCCGACCTGGCCGTGGGTACCGCTGCCGGCCAGATCAAGACCGGTTCGCTGTGCCGTTCCGACCGCGTTTCCAAGTACAACCAGTTGCTGCGTATCGAAGAGCAACTGGGCAGCAAGGCTGTGTACCGTGGTCGTGCCGAGTTTCGCGGCTAAGCAAGAGATGGTAAAAAGACAGCAGCCAAGGTTAGCTGAGCAGCCATACTGACTGTTCAGCAACTTGTGCAGCAGGTCTGTGTACACAAAGCCTGGCTTCGGTCAGGCTTCGTGCCATCAGTGCCCTGTACAGGCGGCGGTCTTTTTCCACTGGATACCCTGATGCGCAGTCCTTATTGGTTGTTCCTCGTCCTGCTCCTACTGCTCGGTGGCCTGCAGTATCGCCTGTGGGTGGGCAATGGCAGCCTAGCCCATGTCACCGAACTCAAGCAGCAAATTGCGGAACAGCACGCCGAAAACGAGCGGTTGCTGGAACGTAATCGTGTGCTTGATGCTGAAGTACTGGAGTTGAAGAAAGGTATGGAAACCGTCGAAGAACGGGCTCGCCATGAACTGGGTATGGTCAAAGAGGGTGAAACCCTCTACCAGCTTGCCCAATGAACCAGACCTTGCCGGCTTTCTGGGCCGTGATTCCTGCCGCGGGCGTTGGTGCCCGCATGGCTGCCGACCGTCCCAAGCAGTACCTGCAATTGGGTGGGCAGACCATTCTCGAGCATAGCCTCGATTGTTTTCTCGACCATCCCTGCGTAAAAGGGGTGGTGGTCAGTGTTGCCGCTGACGATCCTTACTGGCCCGGCCTGCGCTGCGCGAGCGATCCGCGCATTCAGCGTGCCGCTGGTGGCCTGGAGCGCGCCGACTCGGTGCTCAATGCCTTGTTGCTGTTACATGCACAGGGTGCTGCCGACAGCGATTGGGTGTTGGTACACGATGCCGCTCGGCCGAACCTTGCGCGCAGCGACCTTGATCGGCTGCTGTTTGAACTTGCTGACGACCCGGTTGGCGGGCTGCTGGCGGTGCCCGCACGCGATACGCTCAAGCGCGCCGATGGTAAGGGCCGGGTCAGTTCCACCATTGATCGCAGCATTGTTTGGCAGGCGTACACCCCGCAGATGTTTCGTTTGGGCCCCTTGCATCGGGCGCTGGCTGACAGCCTGGTGGCGGATGTGGCGATCACCGATGAGTCCTCGGCCATCGAATGGGCCGGACAGGCACCGCGCTTGATCGAAGGGCGCAATGACAACATCAAGGTCACTCGACCGGAAGACCTGGAATGGTTGCGCCAGCGCTGGGCCAAACGCTGCTGAAAGCCCCCGTCTGTAGCAGCGGGCTTGCCTGCGATCGTAACAGCCCATAAGCGAAGTTTTCCCTGAATACGCGGGAGCTGCTTCAGCCCGCGCGATACTCGGGTAGACGCGCCAACCCCTCGCGTAAATAATCCACCAGCTTGCGTACTTTCGGTGACAGGTGCCGTTGCTGTGGATACAGCGCCCAGACCGCGGTGTTGGGTGGTTGCTGGGCCTCAAGCAGCGACACCAATGTGCCCGTCTTCAAGTGTTCCAATACGTAGTAATCCGGAAGCTGACACAACCCTATGCCTTGCAATGCAGCGTCCAGCACCGCCTGGCCGCTGTTGCAGCGCCAATTGCCCTGTACCCGCAGAGCATGCTCACGGCCGTCCTGTTGCAGGGTCCACACATCCGAGCTGCCGATCAGGCAATTATGCCGTGCCAACTCCGAAAGGCTGTGCGGACGCCCGTAACGCTCGAGGTAGGCAGGCGATGCGCACACATACATGCGTCGCGCAGCCAAGCGGCTGGCGACCAGGCGCGAGTCCTGCAAACGGCCCAGACGAATGGCCAGATCCATGCCTTCATGGACCAGGTCCAGGGTGCGGTTGCTCAGTTCGATATCGACTCGTAACTGTGGGTATAACGCCATGAATCGCGTTACCAACGGAACAATGAAGCGCTCGCCATAGGCCACCGCACAAGTCATGCGCAGCAACCCCTTGGGTTCACTGGTGAGGTCGCCGATGGCGCGCAGCGCTTCCTCACGGCCATCTTGCAGGCGCTGGCAGTGTTGAAGAAAGGTTTGTCCGGCCTCGCTCAAGGTCACTTTTCGTGTGCTGCGGTACAGCAAGCGAGTTTGCAGGCGATCTTCCAGTCGGGCGATCTGGCGGCTGATATGCGAGGACGAAACCCCCAAACGCTCGGCTGCTGCAGTGAACTGGCCTGACTCCGCCACCGCGACGAATTCATCGATCCCTTCCCAGCGACTGCTCATTGATTATCCCTGTATGGCAATAATGTTTTGTCTTTGCCCGGATTATTAAGCAAAACAGGATGAATTACACTTCGAGCTTGAACCAACCTCTTGCTGGAGAAGATTGATGATCAAGTCCCGTGCCGCTGTTGCCTTCGAGGCGAAGAAACCGCTGGAAATCGTCGAAGTCGATGTGGCAATGCCCCAGGCTGGCGAAGTGCTGCTTCGCGTTGTTGCCAGCGGTGTCTGCCATACCGATGCGTACACGCTGTCCGGTGCGGACCCTGAAGGTATCTTTCCATCGATTCTGGGTCATGAAGGCGGAGCTATCGTCGAGGCCGTGGGCGAGGGCGTCACTTCGGTAGCCGTGGGTGATCATGTTATCCCGCTGTATACACCCGAATGTGGCCAGTGCAAATTCTGCCGTTCCGGCAAGACCAACCTGTGTCAGGCCATCCGTGCGACCCAGGGCAAAGGCCTGATGCCAGATGGCACAACACGTTTTTCCTACAAAGGTCAGCAGTTGTTCCATTACATGGGTACTTCGACTTTTTCCGAGTACACCGTGCTGCCGGAAATTTCCGTGGCCAAGATCCAGAAAGAAGCGCCGCTGGAAAAGGTCTGCCTGCTCGGCTGCGGCGTCACTACTGGCATCGGCGCAGTGCTCAACACCGCCAAGGTAAAGCCGGGTGACACCGTGGCTGTATTCGGTCTTGGCGGTATTGGTCTCTCGGCGATCATTGGTGCAGTCAAAGCCAAGGCTTCTCGGATCATTGCCGTAGACATCAACCCGAGCAAATTTGAAATCGCCCGGCAGTTGGGTGCTACCGACTGCGTCAACCCAAAGGATTACGATCGTCCGATCCAGGAGGTGATTGTCGATCTCACCGATGGCGGCGTGGACTTCTCGTTCGAATGCGTGGGCAACGTGCAACTGATGCGCGCAGCGCTGGAATGCTGCCACAAGGGTTGGGGTGAATCGGTGATCATTGGCGTTGCCGGTGCCGGCCAGGAGATCTCGACGCGTCCGTTCCAACTGGTTACGGGTCGGGTATGGCGCGGTTCGGCCTTCGGTGGCGTGCGTGGCCGCAGCGAGTTGCCAAGCTACGTTGAAATGTCGGAAAAAGGTGAGATTCCGCTGGATACGTTCATTACCCATACCATGGGTCTGGAAGATATCAACAAGGCTTTCGACCTGATGCATGAAGGCAAGAGCATTCGCAGCGTCATTCATTTCTGAGGTTAGCCATGAGCCTGGAAAACATTTCCTGCCAGAAAAGCTTTGGTGGCTGGCACAAGCGCTACCGCCACCGGTCCGAAGTGCTGGGTTGCGACATGGTGTTTGCCGTTTACCTACCACCTCAGGCAGAGCATGGCGGCAAGCTACCCGTGCTGTATTGGCTTAGCGGCCTGACCTGCACGGACGAAAACTTCATGCAGAAGGCTGGGGCACAGAAGCTTGCCGCCGAGTTGGGGTTGATCATCGTTGCGCCTGACACCAGCCCTCGTGGGCCGCAAGTGCCGACAGATCCGGAGGGTGCCTGGGACTTTGGCCTGGGGGCCGGTTTCTACCTCAATGCCAGCGAGCAGCCCTGGGCGCAGAACTATCGCATGCACGACTATGTTGTGCAGGAACTGCCAAAATTGGTCGAGGCGCATTTTCCAGCCTCCGATCTGCGCGGGATCAGTGGGCATTCGATGGGTGGGCACGGAGCGTTGGTCTGTGCGCTGCGCAATCCTGGGCGTTATCGCTCTGTGTCGGCGTTCTCACCGATCAGTAATCCAATGGATTGCCCATGGGGACAGAAGGCATTTTCGCGCTTCCTGGGCGAAGATCGGGCGCGCTGGCGCGAGTGGGATGCCAGTGTGTTGATAGCCGAGGCTCAACAGCGTTTACCGCTGCTGGTGGACCAGGGGGATCGTGACGACTTTCTTGAAAACCAGCTCAAGCCACAGGCATTGATCCAGGCCGCGCAAGCGGCAGGCCATCCACTGGATCTGCGCATGCAGCCAGGCTATGACCATAGTTACTACTTCATCGCCAGCTTTATCGATGAGCATTTGCGCCATCATGGAGTGGCACTGGGTTTGTTGTAGGCACCGTCTTACAAATCAGCCTAATGCCCGGCAAAGCAGGTAGAATCACGCCCTGACTCAATCAGGGCGTTTTTTTATGCGTATTGGCCACGGCTACGATGTGCACCGCTTCGCGGAAGGCGATTTCATCACCTTGGGTGGGGTGCGCATTGCGCACAAGTTCGGGCTGCTGGCCCATTCCGATGGCGACGTCGTGTTGCACGCCCTGAGCGATGCCTTGCTTGGGGCTGCGGCGCTGGGTGACATCGGTAAGCACTTTCCCGATACCGACCCTCAGTTCAAAGGCGCCGACAGTCGTGTATTGCTGCGCCATGTGCTCAATATCGTTCAGGCCAAAGGCTGGAAGGTTGGCAATGTCGACGCCACTATTGTCGCCCAGGCACCCAAAATGGCGCCGCACATCGACACCATGCGTGAACTGATTGCTCTGGACCTGCAGGTCGAGCTCGATCAGGTCAACGTCAAGGCCACCACTACCGAGAAGCTTGGCTTCACCGGTCGCGAGGAGGGCATTGCCGTACACGCTGTCGCCTTGTTGCTGCCAGCATGAACGAACTGCAACTGTTAGGCCCGCGCGCATCGGGCCCGGTACTCGGCAACGCCATTCTCAAGGCCACCGCGGAAGATTTTCAGGTCGATGAGGTGCTGGACATCCCGCTGTCCGGTAACGGTGAGCACTTGTGGCTGTGGGTCGAGAAGCGCGATCTCAACACTGAGGAGGCCGCCCGCCGTTTGGCCCGAGCCGCAGGTGTCCCGCTGCGCAACATCAGCTACGCCGGCCTGAAGGATCGCCAGGCACTGACCCGTCAATGGTTCAGTCTGCACCTGCCAGGCAAGGCCGACCCGGATCTAGGCGCGGCCGAAAACGAGACCCTGAGCATCCTCAAGCGCACCCGCCATTCACGCAAGCTGCAGCGCGGTGCGCATTCAGCCAACGGCTTCACCTTGCGCCTGACGGGCCTGAACGCCGATCACCCAGCCCTGGATGCACGCCTGGAGCAATTGCGTAGTCAGGGCGTCCCCAACTATTTCGGTACCCAGCGTTTTGGTCACGAAGGCGGCAACATTCATGACGCCCGTGACTGGGCTGGGCGCCAGGCTTTGCCAGAACAGCGCAACGTGCGTTCGCGACTGCTTTCCAGCGCGCGCAGCTACCTGTTCAATCAGGTATTGGCGCAACGGGTGGCCGACGGAAGTTGGCAGCACGCTCAGATCGGTGATCTTCTGGCCTTTACTGACAGTCGCAGTTTTTTCCCGGCGGGCGAGGCGGAGTGTTCCGATCCGCGTCTGGCAATTCTTGACGTGCATCCCACCGGTCCGATGTGGGGCGAGGGGCTGCCAGCTACCAGTGGCGCCCCTGGCGAACTGGAACAACGTCTCGGCGAACAGCACGCTTCGCTGTGCCAATGGCTGGCGCGGGCGGGCATGGCTCAAGAACGTCGTATCCTGCGACTGCCCATTGGCGGTCTGACGTGGCATTATCCCGAGCCTGATGTTCTGCAACTGGAATTCGTCCTGCCGGCCGGATGCTTTGCCACCGTCGTGGTGCGCGAGCTTGTTGAGCTGGTGTCGGTAGGGCAGACGGACAGCTAATGCATATTCTGATTTCGAACGACGACGGGGTTACCGCACCGGGGCTCGCCGCGCTGCACGCTGCGCTGGCCGATTATGCCGAATGTGTGGTCATAGCTCCCGACCAAGACAAAAGCGGCGCCAGCAGCTCGCTGACGCTCGACCGTCCACTGTGCCCGCAGACTTTGCCCAACGGCTATATCAGTCTCAATGGCACGCCTACCGACTGTGTGCACCTGGGGCTCAACGGCTTGCTCGAGCAAACGCCGGACATGGTGGTGTCGGGGATCAACCTGGGCGCCAACCTGGGTGATGACGTATTGTATTCCGGGACTGTCGCGGCAGCGCTGGAGGGGCGTTTCCTGGGCGGGACGTCTTTCGCGTTCTCGCTGCTGTCGCGCCTTCCAGACAATCTGCCGACTGCTGCCTATTTTGCCCGTAAGCTGGTTGAGGCGCACAAGAGCCTGGAATTGCCGCCGCGAACAGTGCTCAATGTAAACATTCCCAACCTGCCGCTGGAGCATATCCGTGGCATCCAGTTGACGCGCCTGGGGCACCGTGCCCGCGCTGCGGCACCTACCAAGGTGGTCAACCCAAGGGGCAAGGAAGGTTACTGGATCGCGGTAGCGGGTGACGCTGAAGATGGCGGCCCGGGCACCGATTTTCATGCGGTGATGCAGGGTTTCGTCTCGATCACACCATTGCAGCTAGACCGCACTTTCAACGATGCATTCGAGCGTCTGGATGGTTGGCTGGAGGGGCTGCTCTGATGCGCGAACAGGAGGATCTGATGCGCCATGGTATCGGTTTTACCTCTGAGCGAACTCGTGAACGTCTGATCAAGCGCCTGATGGAAGAAGGGGTGTCCAACCCCAAGGTGCTCGACGTATTACGGCGTACGCCACGTCACTTGTTTGTCGACGAGGCCCTGGCTCATCGCGCCTATGAAGACACTGCGCTGCCAATCGGCAACAATCAGACGATCTCCCAGCCGTTCATGGTTGCGCACATGAGTGAACTGTTGCTCGAAGCAGGTCCTCTGGACAAGGTGCTGGAGATCGGCACCGGTTCTGGCTATCAGACTGCAATCCTCGCCCAGTTGGTCGAACGGGTTTTTTCGGTTGAACGCATCAAAGTGCTTCAGGATCGCGCCAAGGAGCGACTGACCGAGCTGAACTTGCGCAATGTGGTGTTCCGCTGGGGGGATGGTTGTGAAGGCTGGCCGGCGCTCGCACCGTACAACGGCATCATCGTTACCGCCGTTGCTCCGGAAGTTCCGCAAGCCTTGCTTGACCAGTTGGCACCTGGTGGACGCATGGTCATCCCCGTAGGGCCAACGGGTGAAACCCAGCAGTTGATGCTGATCGTGCGCGAAGAGCATGGTTTTTCGCGACGAGTATTGGGCGCCGTGCGCTTCGTCCCCCTGCTGACCGGGCCGTTGGCCTGATCAGCTTTTTTTCGTAGCGGGCGAATTACTCCGGTATTGCTCTGTCTATCTGCCTGGCTGCCCCTAATCTGTCAGGGTTCACATTTGCGAAGACCCGGTGTCCGCAAGGTGCATGTGCTCGGTTATAATTGAAACACTATTGCATTTTCACAGCGTTCACCAAGAGAGGGAGCGGCGGGTGGGTCACACAATCATTCAGCAGCGCAGGGGATTTTCGAGCTTCAAGCTTCTGGTGATTGCACTTGCCGTGGGTTCACTATTGTCCGGCTGCTCCAGCACCTCCTCCAACAGTGCCCGAGTGGTAGACCGCAATGCACCGGCGGTAGCCAAGCGCCCAGCCACTACTAGTGGTCAGTATGTGGTGCGCCCCGGCGATACCTTGTTCTCTATCGCCTTTCGTTACGGTTGGGATTACAAGGACCTGGCTGCGCGTAACGGTATTGCGCCGCCCTATACCATCCGCCCCGGACAGGCTATTCGATTTGATAACCGTACGGGGGGCGCTGTTGCAGGTGCAACCAAGGTCGTTACTTCCTCCTCCTCTTCTTCAAGCAAAACCACCGTCACCACCCGCCCGGCAGGTACGCCTGCGAAGCCGCCGACAACGGCGCCAACCACTCCAGCGCCAGTGGTGAGCGCCACTACGGCGGCCCCGGTGCAGGTGCCTGCAACGGAGCGTGTAGTGGGCGGCTGGGCCTGGCCGGCTAGCGGTGTGTTGATTGGAAAATTTGCTTCAAACGGTAGTTTGAATAAAGGCATTGATATCGCCGGTGATTTGGGACAGCCTGTTTTTGCTGCGTCTGATGGTTCAGTTGTCTACGCCGGGAGTGGCTTGCGGGGCTACGGCGAGTTGGTAATCATCAAACACAGCGATACCTACGTCAGTGCCTACGGTCACAACCGCAGGCTTTTGGTTCGGGAGGGTCAGCAGGTCAAAGTAGGGCAGACAATTGCCGAAATGGGTTCCACGGGCACAGACCGGGTGAAGCTGCATTTTGAGATTCGCCGCCAGGGCAAACCTGTTGATCCGCTGCAGTTCCTGCCGCGTCGTTGATTGCTAGAACCCGGCCTGTTCCTCGCGTAGAGGGGACAGGCTCCAGCGCTGCCAAGGATATCGGCGTCGCTTGAGTCTGAGTTCGAACTCAGCAAAGGACTATAACAATGGCTCTCAGTAAAGAAGTGCCGGAGTTTGACATCGACGATGAAGTTCTCCTGATGGAGACCGGCATTGTTTTGGAAACGGATGCGGTGTCAGACGAACCTGCTGTATCTACGGTTCGGACCAAGGCTAAACAAGGCTCCTCACTCAAGCAGCACAAGTATATCGACTATACGCGCGCGCTTGATGCAACCCAGTTGTACCTCAATGAAATCGGCTTTTCGCCTTTACTCTCACCCGAGGAAGAGGTTCATTTTGCGCGCCTGTCGCAAAGTGGCGATCCGGCCGGGCGCAAGCGCATGATTGAGAGCAACCTGCGTCTGGTGGTGAAAATCGCCCGACGCTATGTCAATCGTGGGCTGTCGTTGCTGGACCTGATCGAGGAAGGCAACCTGGGGTTGATTCGTGCAGTCGAGAAATTCGACCCTGAACGTGGTTTCCGTTTCTCTACCTATGCTACCTGGTGGATTCGGCAAACTATCGAACGGGCAATCATGAACCAGACCCGTACGATTCGCTTGCCCATTCATGTGGTCAAGGAGCTTAACGTTTACCTGCGCGCTGCTCGCGAACTGACCCAGAAGCTCGATCACGAACCGTCCCCGGAAGAGATCGCCAGCCTCCTGGAAAAACCAGTTGGTGAAGTTAAACGCATGCTCGGGCTCAACGAGCGGGTATCGTCAGTGGATGTGTCCCTGGGGCCAGACTCTGACAAGACCTTGCTTGATACCCTGACCGATGACCGCCCCACTGACCCTTGTGAGTTGCTCCAGGATGACGACCTGTCCCAGAGCATCGATCAATGGTTGAGTGAACTGACCGACAAGCAGCGGGAAGTGGTGATTCGTCGTTTTGGCCTGCGGGGGCATGAAAGCAGTACCCTGGAGGATGTTGGACTGGAGATAGGCTTGACCCGTGAACGGGTTCGCCAGATCCAGGTAGAGGGGCTCAAGCGCCTGCGTGAGATCCTTGAGAAGAATGGCTTGTCCAGTGAGTCGCTGTTCCAGTAAGCATTGCTTGCAGCAAAGAACGCCTCGACATGATCGAGGCGTTTTTGTTTGTAGCGTTGCCCTGGTTGTTGCTAATGCTTGTGCCGCAGCGTAAAGCGTCTAAGGGTAAATGTTTCCTTTCAATACCAGTGAAACATTTGGACTCGACGGATGATGCCTTCCAAGGGTGTCTGAGTGCGTTTCCGTGTAGGCGTTTGCTTACGTACGGTGTAAGCCATCAGTAAGAATTCAAGTAAATTTATGCCGATTATTTCGTGATCGTTTTTGTAAGTTATTGAAAAATAAAATTATTCTTTTTTATTTCAGCAATGTTTCTGCAGCTTTTTGAGAGCTTTAAGCAGTTGCTGTAAATATTGCGCACGCTAGTATCTGAACTGTGTCTACGGACTGACACAGGCTTTCAAGGATGACGGCCAAGGACATCGCAGGACGCGATTCATCAGGACGATGACAGGGAATAAAGGGACTACGGAAAAAATGTGGGCGGGTCAAACCGCCCCTTTTTTTGCCCGCGATAAACATGAAAAAAGGCCCTTGAAGGGCCTTTTTTTGATCCGGAGCGCTTAGCGCTCCAGGTCTGCGATCTTGCCTGGCTTGCCATCCCACTCTTCAGCGTCTGGCAGGGGATCCTTACGCTCGGTGATGTTTGGCCAGATTTCTGCCAGCTCGGCATTGATCTCGATAAAGTTCTCCATGCCGCTTGGCACTTCGTCTTCCGAGAAAATGGCTTGGGCAGGGCATTCAGGCTCACAAAGTGCACAGTCGATGCACTCATCCGGGTGAATGACCAGGAAGTTCGGGCCTTCGTAAAAGCAGTCCACCGGACAGACTTCTACGCAGTCGGTGTACTTGCACTTGATGCAGTTGTCGGTGACGACGAAGGTCATTTCTAATTCTCTCCTCAGGCGACGGCAGCGATACCCTTCCAGACAGGGTCGCTCGGTTTGATCATCTGGCTGCAGGCCAGGCTAGTAACCTGCAGCACCGTCAAACCGCGCGGGATTCTATCAGCTTGTGCGGGCTCGCGTTATAACAGAGTCTTTAGTGTATAGAGCATTTCGATAGCTTGACGCGGCGTCATGTTGTCCAGGTCGAGCTTCCCGAGCTTCTCAATGGCCGGGTGAGGCAGGCTGGCAAACAAGTCGCTCTGGTGCGGAACATCAGGCGCACCTTTGGGCACAACGGGCATTTCATGGGGCAAACTGGCGGTTTCCAGCCTGCCCAGGTGTTCGCGTGCACGCTGGATTACCGGCGTTGGAACGCCGGCCAGCTGGGCCACGGCCAGACCGTAGCTCTGACTGGCAGGCCCCGGCAGCACATGGTGAAGAAAGACAATACGTTCGTTGTGCTCGGTTGCATTCAGGTGGACGTTGGCAACCAGTGGCTGGTTTTCCGGCAACACCGTAAGTTCGAAGTAGTGCGTGGCAAACAACGTATAGGCACGTAGCTGGGCCAGGCGCTCGGCCGCTGCCCAAGCCAGCGACAGGCCGTCGAAGGTGCTCGTCCCACGACCCACTTCGTCCATCAGCACCAAGCTGCGGTCGGTAGCGTTATGCAGGATGTTGGCGGTTTCACTCATCTCGACCATGAAGGTCGAACGCCCGCCGGCCAGGTCATCGCTGGAGCCGATACGGGTGAAAATCCGATCTACCAGTGACAGCTCGCAACTGGCGGCGGGTACAAAGCTGCCGATATGCGCCATCAGCACGATCAAGGCGGTCTGACGCATGTAAGTGGATTTACCACCCATGTTCGGGCCGGTGATCACCAGCATGCGGGTGTTGTCATCCAGGTTCAGGTCGTTGGCCACGAAAGGTGTGGTCAGTACCTGTTCGACGACTGGATGGCGACCCTGGTTGATGCGCATGCATGGTTCATCAACAAAGTTCGGGCAATTCAAGTCGAGATTCAGCGCGCGTTCGGCAAGATTGCTCAACACATCTAGTTCGGCCAAGGCCGCAGACGTGTCTTGCAGCGGCGCCAGATGGTCGATCAGGGTTTCGAGCAGGGCGTCGTAGAGCATCTTCTCGCGTGCAAGGGCGCGGCTCTTGGCCGACAGTGCCTTGTCTTCGAAGACTTTCAACTCAGGGGTGATAAAGCGCTCTGCGCCCTTGAGTGTCTGGCGACGGATATAGTCGGCGGGTGCCTGTTCGGCTTGTTTGCTCGGCAATTCGATGAAGTAGCCGTGCACACGGTTGTAGCCGACTTTCAGGTTGGCAAGGCCGGTGCGCGCTTTTTCCCGGGCTTCCAGATCGATGAGGAACTGGCCGGCGTTCTCGCTCATCGACAGCAGTTCGTCCAGCTCGCTGTCGTAACCGGTTTTCAGCACTCCGCCGTCACGAATGACAGCAGGTGGGTTGTCGATGATGGCTTTTTCCAGCAGGTCAGCCAATTCCGGGTAAGTCCCCGCAATGACCGCCAGGCGTGCCAGGTGAGGGGCTTCAAGCTCTGCCATGGCATTTTGCAGTTCCGGCAGGGCGCCGAGGGCATCGCGCAGTCGCGCCAGGTCGCGGGGACGGGCGTTACGCAAACCAATTCGGGCGAGAATCCGCTCTAGGTCGCCGATTTCCTTGAGCTGGGGCTGCAGCTTCTCGAAGCGGTAGCTATCGAGCAAGCAGCGAATCGAGCCCTGGCGCGCTTGCAGCACTTTCAGGTCGCGAAGCGGCCGGTTTAGCCAGCGCGTCAGAAGGCGGCTGCCCATGGCGGTCTGACAGCGGTCGATGACCGACTGCAAGGTGTTGTCGCGGCCACCGGCCAGGTTTACATCCAGCTCGAGGTTGCGGCGGCTGGCGCCGTCGAGCACCACGGTGTCGTCCAGGCGTTCATGCTTGAGACTGCGCAGATGCGGCAGGGCGGTACGCTGGGTTTCCTTGGCGTAACCCAACAAGCAGCCGGCGGCGCCGATGGCCAGGGTAAGCTTCTCGCAGCCAAAGCCTTTGAGGTCCTGGGTTGCGAACTGCTGGCACAGGCTCTTGCGTGCCGAGTCGCGATCAAAATCCCAAGGCGCACGGCGACGCGCGCCACGACGCTTTTCCGCCGGCAGGCCTTGCGGCCAGTCATCGGGAATCAGCAGCTCGACCGGATTGATACGTTCAAGCTCGGCCAGGAGGTTTTCCCAACCCTTGATTTCGACCACGGTGAAGTTGCCACTGGTGATATCCAGCACTGCCAGGCCGAACAGGCGCTCGTCCCCCAGCACCGCAGCAATCAGGTTGTCGCGACGCTCATCGAGCAGCGCTTCGTCACTGACCGTACCTGGCGTGATGATTCGCACAACCTGCCGTTCTACCGGCCCTTTGCTGGTGGCCGGATCGCCAACCTGCTCGCAGATCACCACCGACTCGCCCAACTTCACCAGCTTGGCCAAATACCCCTCGGCCGCGTGGAAGGGGATACCACACATGGGAATCGACTGGCCCGCCGATTGCCCGCGAGCAGTCAGGGTTATGTCCAGGAGTTTTGCGGCCTTCTTCGCATCTTCATAGAAGATTTCGTAGAAGTCGCCCATGCGGTAGAACATCAGTTGGTCTGGGTGCTGATTTTTCAGCTTCCAGTACTGCTGCATCATCGGGGTGTGCGCGGAAAGATCACTCATTACAGAAACATGGCTCGCAGTGTCGTTTAGACCTAAGGCAAGCGGACAATGTTACAGGGATTTTGCCGCGGATGCCGAGCCATCCTGCGCGCCGCGACCATTTGTCCATGCATTTTCGTGCCTCTCCTGCGCGCCTGGTGCTGCTCTGAAGATGTATGCCGCACAGGGCTGGTGTAGGGTAGGCAGCAGTCTTTCAAGGAGCTTGTCATGGATACGATCACTGCGCTTTCTGCCCGTTTGGGTGAGCACTTGCGGCGTTTCAATGCCCAGGTGACCTCCGCCGAATCCTGTACCGGGGGTGGCATCGCCGAAGCGATTACGCGGATCCCGGGCAGTTCCGCCTGGTTCGAAGCCGGCTATGTAACGTATTCCAACCGCCAGAAGACTCGACAGTTGTCAGTGCCTGAAATTCTTTTTGCTCAAGTTGGCGCCGTTAGCCAAGAAGTGGTCGAAGCCATGGTCCGTGGCGCCCGGGCCGCCAGTGGCGCACGCTTTGCCGTGGCGGTCAGTGGTGTGGCCGGGCCAGACGGTGGTTCGCCGGCAAAGCCGGTAGGTACCGTGTGGCTGGCCTGGGCCGATGGCGAGCGCGTGAGCAGTGAGCGCCGGCACTTCGATGGCGACCGCGACGAGGTACGCCGACAAACGGTAATCGCCGCGCTAGAGGGCTTGTTACAGCTTGGTGCAGAGTAAATCGCACTTCGGGGGTAGGCGGGAAGAAAACCCTGTGGAATAATACTGGCTACTTATACAGGTGTTCAGGCCGTCAGGCCCTATCGATTACGTGAGGACTTCAATGGACGACAACAAGAAGCGCGCCTTGGCTGCGGCCCTGGGGCAAATCGAGCGTCAATTCGGTAAAGGCGCGGTCATGCGCATGGGCGACCACGAGCGCCAAGCTATTCCGGCCATTTCCACCGGCTCCCTGGGCCTGGATATTGCCCTAGGCATTGGCGGTCTGCCAAAAGGTCGTATCGTCGAAATCTACGGTCCTGAGTCGTCGGGTAAAACCACGCTGACCCTGTCGGTTATCGCCCAGGCCCAAAAAATGGGGGCTACCTGTGCGTTCGTCGACGCCGAACACGCGCTCGACCCTGAGTACGCAGGCAAGCTGGGTGTCAATGTTGACGACCTGTTGGTCTCGCAGCCAGACACTGGCGAACAAGCCCTGGAAATCACCGACATGCTGGTGCGCTCCAACGCTGTCGACGTGATCATTGTCGACTCCGTAGCTGCGCTGGTACCCAAAGCTGAAATTGAAGGCGAAATGGGTGACATGCATGTGGGCCTGCAAGCTCGCTTGATGTCCCAGGCGCTGCGTAAAATCACCGGTAACATCAAGAACGCCAACTGCCTGGTTATCTTCATCAACCAGATTCGTATGAAAATCGGCGTGATGTTCGGCAGCCCGGAAACCACCACCGGTGGTAACGCGCTGAAGTTCTACGCTTCGGTCCGTCTGGACATCCGTCGTACTGGCGCGGTGAAGGAAGGTGACGAAGTCGTCGGTAGCGAAACCCGCGTCAAGATCGTCAAGAACAAGGTGGCACCTCCTTTCCGTCAGGCTGAATTCCAGATTCTCTACGGCAAGGGTATCTACCGCAACGGCGAGATCATCGACCTTGGCGTACTGCATGGTTTCCTGGAAAAAGCCGGCGCCTGGTATAGCTATCAGGGCAGCAAGATTGGTCAGGGTAAGGCCAACTCGGCCAAGTTCCTCCAGGACAATCCGGAAATCGCAGCCACCCTCGAGAAGCAGATTCGCGACAAGCTGCTGAACCCAGGTGCTGTTGAGGCTGCAGGCAAAGCTGCTGCGGTTAACGCCGAGCCTGAAGACGAAGCTGAAACTGAAGTTGGTTGATTTGTTTCCATGTCCGTTGTACTCGACACCCCCGTCGCCGTAAGGCGGACAGCCATGGACCTGCTCGCGCGTCGCGAGCATGGTCGAGTCGAGCTGACGCGCAAGTTGCGTCAGCGCGGCGCTCCCCCCGAATTGATTGATCAGGAGCTCGACCGTTTGACGGAAGAGGGCCTGCTCAGCGAAGCCCGCTACCTGGAAAGCTTTATCAGCTATCGCTCGCGATCTGGTTACGGTCCTGCACGCATTCGCGAAGAACTCAGCCAGCGCGGCCTGCAACGTGGCGACATCGACCAGGCCCTGCGCGAGAGCGGAGTGGACTGGGCGGGGCTGTTACAAGATACCTGGCAGCGAAAATTTTCCGGTCAGTTACCCAGCGACCCGCGTAGCCGTGCACAGCAAACCCGCTTTCTGGTCTACCGTGGTTTTTCCATGGAGATGGTCGGCCGCTTGTTGAGCGGCCGAGGTCTGGACGACTAGACGTGCACGCGCCTAAGTAACTTTGAGCGCTTCGCGGGCCCGTTGCGTCGTGTGCATGGGTTCGGGTTTGGCCCAGTTTTCCGACAGGTTGATAAAGTCCACCAGTTCGCGCAGGCGTCCCTGGTCACGGCCATTGAAGGCGAAGGAAAGCCGTGTCAAGTGACTGAACTTGGCTTCATCGTGGTGTTCTCCCGCGTAGGCGTGCTGGTGGTACTGGCCGCTCAGGCGCAGGTCGGCAAAGCCTTCTTGCAGATCGAACAGCGCACCCTCGTTAAGAGGATGGTGCATGCGAATCACAAACTGGTTTTTCAGCCAGCGACTGGAATGGTAGTTGCTGTAGAACTGATTGATTTCCTCTACAGCTTCCTCGGCACTCTGTACCAGGCGCAGCAGCTTCAGGTCGCTAGGTAGGATGTAGCGGTTTTCTTCCAACTGCCGGCTGATGAAGTTCAGGGCATCCTGCCAGAAGTTGCCGCCTGGCGAGTCCAGAAGCACCACAGGCACCAACGGGCTCTTGCCGGTCTGGATCAGGGTGAGCACTTCCAGCGCTTCGTCCAATGTGCCAAAGCCACCTGGGCAAAGTACCAGGGCATCGGCCTCCTTGACGAAGAACAGCTTGCGGATAAAAAAGAAATGGAATGGCAGCAGTTTGTCAGTGCCGTCCACGGTGGCATTGGCGTGCTGTTCGAACGGCAGCGTGATGTTGAAACCCAGGCTATTATCGACCCCTGCGCCTTCGTGGGCAGCGGCCATGATGCCGCCGCCAGCACCGGTAATGACCATCAGGTTCGAACGGGCAAGGGCTGCGCCCAGTTCCCTGGCCAGTGCATACATGGGGTGTTCGATGGGAGTACGGGCGGAGCCGAACACGGTGACCTTGCGCTTGCCCTTGTACTGTTCAAGGGTGCGGAAGGCGTGGTCCAGCTCGCGTAGCGCTTGCAGGGTGATCTTGGCATTCCAGCGGTTACTGTCGTCCTGGGCCATACGCAGGACGGTCAGCATCATGTCGCGGTACAGCGGCAGGTTGGGGCTATTCGGTGCAACCAGGTTCAGTTGTTCTTCCAGCTTGCTCAGATCGATTCCATTGCTTTTGAAATGACTGTAAAGCAGCTCATTCGGATGGTACGGCATTCAGCGTCTCCTTCTGCAGCAAAACCTCTGACCGGCCCCATTTTAGGGCTTCCGGCCGCGACACTGCATGTGTCGCTGGCTGCTGTGGCTCGAGTGTGCATCTCGAGCATTGCAGTAGACCTGCAAGGTCTCATTGCAGTAATGATGGGCTCTTTGTTGTTGTCGCTCGGCAATGCTGATGCAAGGCCTGGGCAGGCATCCCCCGGTGCTAGCCCCTGAACGGGCGGGCGCTTGCTATCAATTTAGACCCTGGCAGGGTTTTATGCAGAAAGGTTCGCTGTCGAGTTGTGCAGTAGCACTGCGCACCGCTCGTCAGTCGAGGATCTGCAGAGGCAAGGGAATGGTTAACTGGAAATCTGAATAGTTGTCGCGGTGCAGGGAGGCTGTCACATGCAACGGCTGAATCTGGAGCTCGATGCGCAATTGTTTGAGCAACTCGAGCGTTCGGCTCAGGACAACAATCTGAGCCTTGAAGAAGAGTGTCTGCGTCGTCTTGGGGGAGGAGAGCGACACTCACGTTACGTCCAGGCCCTGGTGGCTGAACTGCGCGCCGACGAAAAGCAACGGCGCGACAGTGAAGAAGAGGTGGTCTAGGGGTTTGAGGCTACTTGGTTACTTTCAGGCCGCAGCTTGCAGCATCAAAGGCCTGTTCACCGACCAGGCGATTGGTTTTGTACTCGGTGAAGCGATAGGTCAGCACCGCGCCTTTGGCCAGCAACTGGCGGAAGCCGGTGTTCTTGCAAACGCTGTCGCCCAGTTGGCTGCGCACCGTGTTCGGATCAGCCTGCATTTTTTCGGCATGGCTGGCGCGAACGCTCAGGTGGTTGATCAATTGCTTGCCTTCGACGGTATAACCTTGGTCGAGGATGTCTTCGTTGATCGCCCGCGGTGTGCCCACGCTGCTTTGGGTGGCAACTTTCTGCAGCATCTTGCTCAGTTCGTATTCCTGCTTGGAGGCGGCATTGGCAGCCAGGGGCAGGGCGAACAGTAGGCTCAGAGTCGGGGCGATGAAACGCAGCATGAATTTCTCCTGATTCGGTAACTGGCGATTTGACCGGCAACTGCGCACGGCGTTCCCTCAAGTGCGAAGTCGTGGTGCCAGTGGGTAGCGGCAGGGTGGGGATTATAAGGAGTCGCCGCTTAAGCTGCACGGCAAATACCGTCAGCCAATAGGGAAGCTCTGATAAACTGCACGGGTTTTCCTGTCTTGCCGAGTCCGCGCAGTGCCATCCCTTAATTGCCTACATAGTCTGCTGCCATGAGCCACGCCGTATCGCGCCTGCGCGCCGAACGCCTGGCGCGCAGTGTAAAACCTTTCGTTGCTCGTGGATCGCGGGCGCCACGCTGCCCGCAGTGTCGCGTCATTTTCAGTCACTGCCTATGTGCCTGGCGGCCGCAGTTGCCGTCCGACTCAGCCATGTGTCTGCTGATGCACGACACCGAGCCATTGAAACCGAGCAATACCGGCTGGCTGATTGCTGACCTGATCGCTGATACCTCGGCATTTGGCTGGCAACGTACTTCGGTTGATGAGGCCCTGTTGGCATTGCTGGATCAACCGCATTGGCAGCCTTACATCGTCTTTCCGGGGGAGTTTGTCGTGCCGCAAAGGGTGGTCAACGAGGTGGTCCGCGAGCCGGGTAAACGGCCGCTGTTCATTCTGTTGGATGCAACCTGGACCGAAGCCCGCAAAATGTTTCGCAAAAGCCCTTACCTCGATCGCTTCCCAGTACTGAGCCTGCAGCCGGAGCAGCTCTCGCGTTATCGTCTGCGTCGCTCCAAGCGTGACGACCATCTCTGTACCGCAGAAGTTGCGGCCTTGTGCCTTGACCTGGCGGGTGACCAACGCGCCTCCGAGGCGCTGGATGCTTACCTGGATGTATTCAGTACGCACTACCTCAGTGCCAAGCACCAAAGGCCGATTGACGAGCAGGACGCAGTACACCAGCGTTTGCATACCTTCCTATAGTACAAGGGGCAGGCACTGCACATTGCGTCATAATGGACGGGCTGGCGACCATTGCCTGCCTGCCCTGACCGGGCAATCAGCTTGACCACCCGGTTCTGGCTCGGCATTCTTGGCGCCGATTCGGGCATAGACAAGGCTTGAAACACTGCAATTCCTGGCCTTGAAGTGCCTTTTGGGTGCGCGGCAGTGCCGCCAATACCTTGAGTTGCCCGCCAGGCGCCTATTCTTCCTCCCTGCGCCTGCACAGAACAGGATCATTAGATCGATGGCCACGTACGAAATCCTGATTGCCGATGACCACCCGCTGTTTCGCAGTGCCCTGCGTCAAGCCGTAACCTTGGGCCTTGGGCCCGATGTTCGCCTGGTAGAAGTGGCAAGTATTGCCGAGCTTGAAACCCGTCTCGCTGAAAAGTCCGACTGGGACTTGGTGCTGCTCGATCTCAACATGCCGGGAGCCTACGGTTTCTCAGGCCTGGTTTTGCTGCGTGGACAATATCCACAGATTCCCGTGGTGATGGTTTCGGCTCAGGAAGAAGCCGCAGTGGTGGTGAAGTCGCGTGAATTCGGCGCCAGTGGCTTCATTCCTAAATCAAGTTCGCTGGAAGTCATTCAGGAAGCGGTGAAGAAGGTCCTCGATGGTGACATTTGGTGGCCGCCACAAGCGTTTGAAAAAGTCGATGTGTCGCCGGAGGCCAAAGCTGCCAGTGAGGGGCTGGCCAGCCTTACACCACAGCAGTTCAGGGTGCTGACCATGGTCTGCGAAGGTTTGCTGAACAAGCAGATCGCCTATGAACTGAGTGTGTCGGAAGCAACCATCAAGGCTCACGTAACGGCGATCTTCCGTAAACTCGGTGTACGTACCCGAACCCAGGCTGCGTTGCTGCTGCAACAGCTTGAATCGGTTTCGTCGAGCTGACGTCCCGATCTTCACGCTTTTTTGACTCAACTTGCATTAGGCTGCGCGCATTTTTTCAGTGGATGAAGTGACCTTCTATGTCATCGCCTTTCAAGGGTCAGACCGGCCTCAAACGTATTTTCAACGCTGCCGGCTATTCGTTCGACGGTCTGCGCGCAGCCTTTACCGGCGAGGCGGCTTTCCGCCAGTTGGTGCTGCTCAATGTAATATTGGTTCCGATAGCGTTCTGGCTGGACGTCAGTCGCGCCGAACGGGCGATTCTTATCGCCGTGTGCCTGTTAGGCCTGATCGTTGAATTGCTGAACTCCGCTATCGAGGCGGCAATCGATCGGATCTCCCTGGACCGCCACCCCCTGTCGAAAAACGCCAAGGATATGGGCAGCGCCGCTCAGCTCGTGGCCATGTCGATGGTGGGACTGATCTGGGCGGTCATCCTGCTCTAGGCAATGTTGGGCAAGACGATTTCGTCACTGCGCTGCACACCGGCGGTAAAGCTGCGGCATAGCTCAAGAAACTCTCGCATGGCAGAGGTTTGATACTTCTGCTTGTGCCAGATGAAGTAGAACTGCCGAGCCAAGTCCAGTTCTGGGGTTTCCACCGCTACGAGGCTACCGCGACGAAAAGCGTCGCGTAACGCCAGACGCGAAATGCAGCCGATCCCCAGTCCCGATTCCACCGCACGCTTGATGGCTTCGGTATGTTCAAGTTCCAGGCGGATGTTCAGGCTGGAGCGATGGTGACGCATGCCCTGATCGAAGGTCAGGCGGGTACCGGAGCCCTGTTCACGCAAGATCCAGGCTTCGTGGGTCAACTGTTCCAGGCTAGCCTGGCCGCGGCTCGCCAGCGGATGCTGCGGCGCGCAAAACACCACCAGTTCGTCCTCCACCCAAGGCTGAACTTCTATATCGGGATGGTTGCAGTCGCCCTCGATTAGACCCAGATCAATTTCATAATGGGCAACTTGTTGCACAATATGCGCAGTGTTTTGTACGTGCAGCTTTACCTGGCTTTCCGGGTGAACCTGCATGAAGCTGCCGATCAGCAAGGTGGCCAGGTAGTTACCGATGGTCAAGGTAGCGCCGACTGCCAGGGAGCCGAAGCCAGACTTGCCGTTGAACAAGTCTTCTATTTCTTTGGCCTGATCGAGCAGTGCCACAGCCTGTGGCAACAGTTGCTGGCCGAGAGCATTGAGGCTCAACCGTTTACCGGCGCGGTCAAATAGCTTGCAGCTGGACTGGCGCTCAAGCTCGGTGATCGAAGTACTGGCGGCCGACTGCGATAACGCCAGAATTCCTGCGGCTCGCGAGACGCTTTGGTACTGGGCTACGGCGACGAACACTTGGAGCTGACGGAGCGTAAATCGCATATCTATATAACCGATAAGACATATCTTGATAATTCAGTTAACAGATATTGTCGCTCGCACTAAACTATCGCGCAATCGCGCTCTAGGTTAGCGCTGCGTTTTATTTCAGGAGCCCGTACATGAGCAACATGAACCACGAACGTGTCCTCAGTGTTCATCACTGGAACGACACCCTGTTCAGCTTCAAGTGCACCCGCGATCCGGGTTTGCGCTTCGAGAACGGTCAGTTCGTGATGATCGGCCTGCAACAGCCCAACGGCCGCCCGCTCATGCGCGCCTACTCGATCGCCAGCCCGAACTGGGAAGAGCATCTGGAGTTCTTCAGCATCAAGGTGCAAGACGGCCCGCTGACCTCGCAGTTGCAACACCTGAAGGAAGGCGATGAGATCATCATCAGCAAGAAGCCTACTGGTACCCTGGTGCTGGACGACCTGAACCCGGGCAAGCACCTGTACCTGCTGAGCACCGGTACTGGCCTGGCGCCGTTCATGAGTGTCATCCAGGATCCGGAGACCTACGAGCGCTTTGAAAAGGTGATCCTCGTTCACGGTGTTCGTTACGTTAACGAAGTGGCTTACCGCGAGTTCATCACTGAGCACTTGCCTCAGAACGAATTCTTCGGCGAAGCACTGCGTGACAAACTCATCTACTACCCAACCGTTACGCGCGAGCCGTTCGAGAACCAGGGTCGCCTGACTGACTTGATGCGCAGTGGCAAACTGTTCAGTGATATTGGTTTGCCGCCAATCAATCCTCAGGATGACCGTGCGATGATCTGCGGTAGCCCAAGCATGCTGGATGAAACCAGTGAAGTGCTCGACAGCTTCGGTTTGAAGATCTCGGCGCGTATGCGTGAGCCGGGTGACTATCTGATCGAGCGTGCATTCGTCGAGAAATAAGCAGCGCTAGAACCAAAAAAACCGGCCAATAGAGCCGGTTTTTTCATGTCTGCAGACGCGGGCTCGCCTCGCGATTGTCATCGTCCCGCAGGGCAAGCCTGCGTCTACGCTGATATTTTCATCGATCCAGAACTACTTCCAGCACGCGAATCTCGTCCGCCTGCGGATAGTGCCAGCGCACCTGCACGTCCCAGAATTTCACTCCGTAGACGCGTTCGGGTGGTGGCATCTGGTAGGCCGGGCGCGGGTCTTGGGCCAGGCATTGTTCAATCAGTTCCACCAACGGCTCGGCAAGGCGCAAGGCGTGCTCGTGGGCCTGGGGCAGGGCGGTCTCGCTCCAGGCGACCGCGATCGATGCGGGGGGCGCACTGGCCATCTGGTTGGTCGCACCGCTGACCGCATCGGCATAGGGTACGTAGGGCTTGATGTCGAGCACCGGGGTGCCGTCGAGCAGGTCGATGCCTGACAGCGTCAGACGTCCGGCTTCCACCTTCTCCAGGCGCACTACCGACTGGCCGATGCCATTGGGTCGATGTGTCGCCCGGGTGGCAAACACGCCCATTGAGGTGTTGCCGCCCAGGCGCGGCGGGCGCACCTTGAGTCGTGGCTTGTCTTCAAGTGCCTGATGAAACAGGAACAACAGCCAGACATGGCTGACCTGCTCCAGTCCGGCTACCGCATCGCCACTGTTGAAGGGGGGGACTAATTCCAGGACGCCGCGTGCCGCCGGTGCCAGGTGCGGCTGGCGCGGAATGGCGAACTTTTCCTTGAAGCAGGAGCGGACGAAACCGATCGGTGCGACGCTGTAGCTCATAGATGGCTCAGCCACGCACTCGCAGGGTCAGGCCCTTGAGGAAGTTGCGCAGCAACTGGTCGCCACAGGGACGGTAGTTGTTGTGTCCAACCTTGCGGAACAAGGCGCTGAGCTCTGGCTTGGATACCGGGAAGTCGGCGGCCTTGAGAATTGCATGCAGGTCGTCTTCCTTCAGCTCGAACGCCACCCGCAGCTTTTTCATGATGATGTTGTTGGTCACTGGCAGTTCGACTGGCTGCGCAGGACGACTTTCGTCCTTGCCGCGCTTGAAGATCACCAGGCCATCAAGAAAGTGCGCGATGACCTCGTCAGGGCAGCGTACGAAGCCTTCTTCGTCTTCTTTCTTGAGGTACGAGACGACATCGCCGGTGGCAACTTCCAGGCCGCCGAGCTTGGTGATGTCAGTGAGTTTGGCGTCGTTGACGTCGAGCATATAGCGCAGGCTGCGCAGTACATCGTTGTGAATCATGGTGACAATCCTGTTCGGGGCGCAACCTGATTGGTTGCGCGGTGTTGCTAGAATTTTTCGGTGGCGGCCAGATAGCGCCATTGACCCAGTGGCAGCTTGCTCATGGAAACGCCGCCAAGGCGAATCCGCCGCATGCTTACCGGCGTGACCCCGACACTGCTGCACAGCAGGGCAATCAGGCCTGGCTGCGGGTTCTTAAGCACCATGCGCAGGCGAGTCTCGTTCTGCCAACTGGCTTTGATCTTCGGCAGTTCCTTGCCTTTCCAGGTGAAGCCACGATTCAGCCGTTCCAGGCCGTGAGCGATCATCTCGCCAGTGACTTCAACGACATATTCCTGCTCCAGTTTGCCTAGATCAGATTCGAGCTTGCGGGTGACTCGCCAGTCCTGGGTGAACACCTGCAGGCCACTGGCGCCTTGTTGCAACGGCGCTACGCAGTTCAGGCGAGCGAAATGGCCCTTGAGTGGGCGACGGCCGTGGCTGTGATCCTCAGACAGGCTGGCAGCATTGATGCTACTGCAAGCGCTGTCGACGTCCTGGTCGGCAGGTTGATGGAGCAGGAGGGTGACCGGCTCCAGCGCTTCGGCACGTGCGCCGTTCAGTAGTTCGACCTTTTGCTCGGACACCTTGAACTGCGGCTCATCGACCACAACGCCATCGACCGTCACCCAGCCGCCTTCGATATAGAGCTCGGCCTCCCGTCGGGAGCAACCGACCAGTTCGATAAGGCGTTTGGAAAGGCGAATGGGTTCAGACATGACGACAGCCGTAGGCATAGGGAAAGGTGCCCATTGTAACCGCCTGGGCGTGCCCTGGTCCGGCAACATTCGCCCATCGGGCTATTAATCTGCGATTTCGCTTGTTTCAGAAGGCTACGAGGCTGGCTGTCAGCCCAGTTGCGCCTCTTTTGCCTGGATGAGTCTAAGGTGCAGCAAGGGATAGGGTTGGCCCATGCCGTCGGTCTCTGAGCGCCCGATGACCTCGAAACCCTGGCGCAGGTAAAAGCCTAGCGCCTGCGGGTTCTGTTCGTTTACATCAAGCTGGTAGGCATTGAGTTCGTGGATCGCGTATTGCAGCAGACGTTTGCCTACACCTTGGCCGCGACTGTCTGGATCTATGAAGAGCATCTCCACCCGCCCGGCGGCAACACCGGCAAACCCGATGATCCGCTGCTTGGCATCCTTGCAGCAGATGAGCATCACCGCATCCAGGTATTGATCGAGCAACAGCTCGCGCAGCAGACATATATAGCTGTCCGGCAGGAAATCATGGGTTGCACGTACCGATGCCTCCCACACACGCACCAGCTCCGAGTAGTCGCTCAAACTTGGGGTCTGCACGTTGCTAGGCCTGTACATCGATCCGTTCTCCATGGACAACAGAAACAACGATAGTTGCAAAAAAAAGCCCCGCCAGGGTCGGCAGGGCTATTTTTCAGCAGATCAGGCCTGTAGAGGTTCGGCCCACATGTCGTACTCGTCGGCGTCAGTGACGCGGCAGCGTACGGTGTCGCCTGGCTTGAAGCCGTGGTTGCCGTCGATGAATACGTTACCGTCGATTTCCGGTGCGTCGAAGTAGCTGCGGCCTACCGAGCCTTCCTCCTCGACTTCATCGATCAGAACGTCGATTTCACGGCCGATGCGCAGTTGCAGACGGGCAGTACTGATTGCCTGCTGATGGGCCATGAATCGATCCCAGCGCTCTTGCTTGACCTCATCAGGAACGATATCCAGGCCCAGGTCGTTTGCCGGGGCGCCTTCAACCGGCGAGTACTGGAAGCAGCCTACGCGGTCGAGCTGGGCTTCGGTCAACCAGTCGAGCAGGTACTGGAAGTCTTCTTCGGTTTCACCTGGAAAGCCGACGATGAAGGTCGAGCGGATGATCAACTGCGGGCACTGTTCGCGCCAGCTTTTGATGCGTGCCAAGGTACGGTCTTCAAAAGCCGGACGCTTCATCGACTTGAGCACTTTCGGGCTGGCGTGCTGGAACGGGATATCCAGGTACGGCAGGATCTTGCCAGCCGCCATCAACGGAATGATGTCGTCGACATTCGGGTAGGGGTAAACGTAATGCAGGCGTACCCAGGCGCCCAGGCTGCTCAGTGCCTCGCACAGCTCAAGCATGCGCGTCTTGACCGGCCGACCGTTCCAGAAGTCGGTCTTGTACTTGACGTCGACACCATAGGCGCTGGTGTCCTGGGAAATTACCAGGATCTCCTTGACCCCGGCTTTGACCAGGCGTTCGGCTTCGCTCAGCACTTCACCAACCGGGCGGCTGACCAGCTTGCCACGCATCGACGGGATGATGCAGAAGCTGCAACTGTGGTTGCAGCCTTCGGAAATTTTCAGGTAGGCGTAATGACGGGGTGTCAGTTTGACGCCCTGTGGCGGTACCAGGTCGATCAACGGGTTGTGATCCTGACGCGGCGGCACCACTTCGTGCACGGCGGTAACCACCTGCTCGTACTGTTGTGGACCGGTTACAGCCAACACGCTTGGATGCACATCGCGGATGCTGCCTTCTTCGACACCCATGCAACCGGTGACGATGACCTTGCCGTTTTCCTTGATGGCTTCGCCGATCACTTCAAGGGATTCGGCCTTGGCGCTGTCGATGAAGCCGCAGGTGTTGACGACCACTACATCGGCGTCCTGGTAGGTCGGCACAACTTCATAGCCTTCCATGCGCAGTTGGGTCAGGATGCGCTCGGAATCGACCAGGGCCTTGGGGCAACCCAGAGATACGAAGCCGACCTTAGGCGTGGTTGGCGTAGGAGTGGTGGACATGACTAACCTCGGTGTAATGGGGACAGTCGTGCCACAAGCGCGCTGTCCTGGATGGGCGCTGGCAGCGCCTCTGATCAAAAAGTGCGCAATTCTAGCGGGCGCAAAGTCACTTGACCAGCAGAAAAGCGACGAACGCTAAGCTATGCTTCGCCCCAGCATGCCTGTGTTTGCATAGGGCCTGGCTAGCGATGGCGGCAGGGTGGCAATCATTTTAGCGTTCTACCAACTCATAGGCCTCGGTTGCGGGAGTGATGGATGGTTCAGGCAAGCGATCAGGCTGATTCCGGGCATTCGGCGGCGAAGCCGCTGAGCTTGTTGGTGGCGGCAGTAGGTGTGGTTTACGGCGACATTGGTACCAGTCCTCTTTATACCCTCAAGGAAGTGTTTTCCGGTGACTATGGGGTGCCGGTCAACCATGACGGCGTACTGGGCATTCTGGCGCTGATCCTTTGGTCGCTGATCTGGGTGGTTTCGCTCAAGTATGTGGTGTTCATCCTGCGCGCCGACAACCAGGGCGAGGGCGGCATCATGGCCCTGACCGCGCTGGCTCGCCGGGCCTCGGCGCCGTATCCCAAGCTGCGTACGCTGATGGTTGGCTGCGGCCTCATTGGCGCTGCGCTGTTTTATGGCGACAGCATGATCACCCCGGCCATTTCGGTGTTGTCGGCAGTGGAGGGCATGCAACTGGCCTTCGACGGTATCGACCATTGGGTGGTGCCTGTGGCGTTGGTGGTTCTGGTTGCGCTGTTTCTGATCCAGAAACACGGCACGGCGCGAATCGGCATTCTGTTCGGGCCGGTGATGGTCGTTTGGTTTGTCGTCCTGGCAGCGTTGGGCGTGCATGGTATTTCCCAAAGCCCCGAAGTGCTCAAGGCATTCAACCCGATCTGGGCGGTGCGGTTCTTCATTGTGCACCCTGGGATGGGCGTCGCCATTCTAGGCGCCGTGGTGCTGGCCTTGACCGGTGCCGAGGCGCTTTACGCCGACATGGGCCATTTCGGCCGTAAACCCATAGCCCGGGCGTGGTTCATCCTGGTGTTGCCAGCGCTTGTGCTCAACTACTTTGGCCAGGGGGCGATGTTGCTGCAGAACCCCGAGGCTGCGCGTAACCCTTTTTATCTGCTGGCGCCGGGCTGGGCGTTGATTCCCTTGGTTGGCCTGTCCACCCTGGCGACGGTGATCGCTTCCCAGGCGGTGATATCAGGGGCCTTCTCCCTGACGCGCCAGGCCATTCAACTGGGCTATGCGCCGCGCATGCAGATTCAGCACACCTCTAGTGACGAGCAGGGGCAGATCTACATTGGCACTGTGAACTGGGCGTTGATGGTGGGGGTAATCCTGTTGGTGATCGGGTTCGAATCTTCGGATGCGCTGGCATCAGCCTACGGCGTGGCGGTTACCGGGACCATGTTGATGACCACGTTGTTGGTATCCACTGTCATGCTGTTGCTGTGGAAGTGGCCCCCCGTGCTGGCGGTGCCGGTGCTTCTCGGCTTTTTGTTTGTCGATGGCCTGTTCTTCGCCGCCAACGTGCCCAAGGTTGTGCAAGGCGGTGCTTTTCCGGTTCTGGCGGGGATTGCTCTGTTCGTCCTGATGACCACCTGGAAGCGCGGCAAGCAGATCCTTGTCGAGCGCCTGGATGAAGGTAGCTTGCCGTTGCCCCTGTTTATCAGCAGCATTCGCGTGCAGCCACCGCACCGGGTTGAAGGCACCGCAGTGTTTCTGACGGCCCGGCCGGATGCAGTGCCTCATGCGTTGCTGCACAACATGTTGCACAACCAGGTGCTGCATAACCAGGTGGTGCTGTTGACCGTCGTCAGCGAGGACACGCCGAGGGTGCCAGCGCAGCAACAGTTTGAGGTCGAGGCCTATGGAGAAGGTTTTTACCGAGTCTTGCTGCACTTTGGCTTCATGGACGAGCCGGACGTCCCCGCCGCGCTCAAGCTGTGCCACCTTGAAGGCCTTGATTTCAGCCCGATGCGAACCACCTACTTCCTCAGTCGCGAGACGGTGATTCCCTCTCGGCTGGTAGGCATGAGCCGATGGCGGGCCATGCTCTTTGCGTTTTTGTTGAAGAACGCCAACGGCAACCTGCGCTTCTTTAACCTGCCGTTGAACCGAGTGATCGAGCTGGGCACCCAGGTCGAAATCTAGGAACGGGCAGCTGCGCGCCAAGGCGCGCATCAATTCTGTTCGGCGACGCTGGTTTTGCCCTGGCGGTTCTCGATGTCGCCGATAAGGCGTTTGGCCAGTGCTGGGTAATTCTCGTCAAAATGATGCCCGCCTGGAAGTTTCAGGCGTTCACCAACAGCGGTGTGCTCGGTGCAGCCACTTTCATCGGCTTCTTCTTCACCGTAGATACACACCACTTTGGCGGCCGGCAACTTGGCCATTTCCGGGCCGGTAGGGGCCTCTTTGCCGGCATTGCCCAGCCAGCCCTCGACTTCGATCTCGAAACTGCCACTGCGGGCGAAGGCCAAAAGGATGACTGCATCGATTCGTTTCTGGTCTTCGGCTGGAAGGCGGTTGTAGATAGCAGGCAGCACATCGGCTCCGAAGGAGTAGCCCGTGAGGACAAAGCGCTTGGTGCCCCATTTCTGGCGGTAGTGCTGCATCAGCTCCGACAGGTCGATGGCGCTTTGTTCGGGCGTCTTGTGTTGCCAGTAGTAGCGCAGGGTATCGATGCCGACCACTGGATAGCCAAGCTTGGCCATCTCGCCAGCTACATCGCGATCCAGGTCGCGCCAACCACCGTCACCCGACAGAAACAGGGTTACCGTGTCGGTGGTCTGGCCGGCCGGAACTTCAACTACAGGGATGCTCATGGCATTGCCTTCCTCGCCCACCAGCGCTTGGGTCAGTTGCGCCTTGAGCACTTGCGGCAAGTGGATGTCGTAATCGCTGATGCTGGTTTCGGCGTTCGGCTGGTCGCGTACAAAAGCTGCGCTGGCGTCATCCGGGTTGTCGTTCCAGGCCACGCTCCAATGGCCGTGGGCGGCCGACTTGGGCAGCGGTGTGGCGCAGCTGGGGCGTTCGATACTGAAATCCACCGAGATGGCCTGGGCCTTGTCATCGGTCTGTGTCGCGAGCCAGTCCCATGCTTGGGTGGCGCCTGGGCCGATACCTGCGACCAGCGTCGCGGGGCCCTGCAGGTGTTGCAGTGCTTGCTTGACAGCAGCCTGTTGCACGCTGCAGTCGCCGGGCGGCAGGATGACCTGGACCAGTTGCGCTTCCCCGCTCTGGCTCAAGTTCAACAATTGTTTGTCGGTCAAGGATTGGTCCTGGGCAACTGCGACAACCACGCGGGCTTTGGGGTGGGTGCCGGGGGTGGCCCGGGTCAGGCTGCTGCCATCGCCCAGCGTCAGATGCTCCAGGCGGGGTTCGGGGGCAGGGCGATTCCACAGCCAAAAGCCCAATGCGGCGGTGAACAAACCCAGTAGCAGCGTTGCCACAATATGCAGCCAATAGCGTCGAATCATCAGCGTTTCACCAAACCAGTCAGGCCGCCAGCGATCAGGGCGGCAGTGTCAGCCAGTGCCACCAACGGATCGAGTCCGGCGGGCACGGCCATGTATCGGGGCTCCCAGTCAGGCTGGAACTTGTCCTTGAAACGCCGCAGCCCCTGGAAGTTGTACAACTGCTCGCCTCGTTGGAACACCATCGAGCCCAGACGTTGGGTCAACGGTGCGCCACGGCGAGGTTGCAGGCCAGCAAGTGGCACCATGCCCAGGCTGAAACGGCTGTAAGCCTGATGCTTATAGTGCTGGATCAGGCCGATCATCATGAACTCCATGGTCAGCTTCGGTGCTTGCGGATGAGCGCGCATCAGGTCAATGCTGGCAAGCTCGCGGCTATGGGTTTCCAGTAAGTTGGCAAACGCCACCGGACGGCCTTCGAAGCGGATCAAGGCGATGCGAAAATGGTGCAGGTATTCGGGGCTGAAACGGCCCAGGGAGAAGCCCTTTTCGCGCACGTTCTTGCCGCTAAGCCAAGCATCGGAAATCACTTTCAGCTCTTCGAGTGGCGCTTGCCCTGGTTCGTGGATTTCCAGGGTCAGGCCATCGCGCCCGCCACGATTCCAGGTGTAGCGCAGGTCCTTCATTTCTTTGCCTTTGGCGTCCAGATCAAAGCGATCCAGATCGACGCGAGCCTCTTCACCCAGCTTGATGGCAGTCAGGCCAATGTCCATATAGAAAGGCAGATTCTCGGCGCGCACCTGGTAAAAGACTGGGCGGGCATGGTGCACATCACACAGGTCGCGAAATTGCCAGATCATCTCGGCACGCTTGTGCGCCGGCCCGATGGGGTCATACAGGGCTACCAGGCTACGACCACGTTGAGCATACATAAGGAACGCATCATCATCGGGATGGAACAGCAGTGCCTTGTCGCCGGTCAGCGCCAAGCCTCCATCTGGCTGGTCCGATGCCTGCAATATGCGATTGGCGCGCTGCAGTTCTTCCTCATTAGGCAAATGAATCACCGGGCGTGCGGTGCGAAGTAGCCAGGTCAGCGCGAACGCCACCAACAGTACCGCGCTACCTAGCGCCGAGCGCAGTCCTCGAGGGGCATCGGCGTCCAGCGTGAATTGCCACCATAACTGGTGGCTATAGGGCACGTCCTGGTAGGCGAACAGCAATAGCCAGATCGATGCACCCAGCACGCAGGTGCTGGCTGCCAGGTAAACCGGAGAAAAAGGCAGTTCCAGCAAGCGGCTGGGCCGGTAGAAAGCGCGGCGGAACAGCGCCAGTAGGCAGGCAGTGAAGGTCAGGATACTGGCCTCTTCCCAGTCAAAACCTTTGAGCAACGAGAGCAGGGCGCCGACCAGCAACAGAATGGTGGTCAGCATCCAGGCCGCGGAGAGACGGCGGCGCAAGCCTTGAGCCAACAGCAGGCACAGTACGCCAATCAGGCTGGCGCCAAAATGCGAAGCGTCGATCAGGCGATGGGGAATGAGAAAGCCCAGGTGCTGGAGACGTTCGTCGATCTCCGGTGTCGCGCCGGAAAACAGCAGCACTACACCGGAAAGAAATACCAGTACAGCGAGCACTGGAGCGGCAAGTCCTGATGCCACCTTGATTGCCTGGCTGGCGACTTTGTATCGACGCGCCTCACTGAACAGCAGCACGGCGCAGGCAAGCAGCAACGGCAATACCACATAGATCAGGCGATATAGCAGCAGCGCAGCAGCCAGAGGCGCGGCACCCAGTTGATCGGCGAACGCTGCCAGAAGAATTGCCTCGAATACCCCGACACCACCTGGCACATGACTCAGCACCCCGGCAGCCAGCGCCAGTAGGTACACCAGCAGGAAGGCGCCAAAGGGCGGCGCCTCGGGCAGCAGCAAGTACAGCACGGTCGCTGCGGCAGCGACATCCAGTGCAGTAATCAGCACTTGTAGAAGTGTCAGGCGGGCACCCGGCAAACGCAGGGTGCGACGACCCACCCTGACCAGCAAATTGTCAGCATGAGGCTGTTCTGGCAGGCGTCGACGGTACAGCCCGTAGACCATCAGCATGGCCAGGCCTAGTACTGCCAATGCAATACCGGCTAGCAGTGTTGATGAGAGGCGCAGGGCGGAAGCGGCCGCAGGCAGATTGCTCAGTGTCGCCAGAGCAGCCAGCGGCGGCAGCGCACATCCCAACGACAAGCTGGCGAACAGGGTCATACGCGCGACTTCGGTAGCACTGACACCCTGACGGACATAAAGTCGGTAGCGCACTGATCCACCGGAAAGCAGCGACAGGCCTATGGCATTGCCAATGGCAAAGGCGCTGAAGCCCCCCATGATCAGCGTACGCGCCGGTAGCTGTACGCCGGCATAGCGACTGGCAGACCATTCGTACCCCAGCAGGATGATGAAACCGACAGCAGTCGTCAGTAGGGCTCCGGCAAGCGAAGAAGGCGGAACGCTCAGTAACGAATCATGCAGTGCATAGATATCCAGCTCGCTCAGCAGGTGGCGGCAGGCGATCAAGGCAATGGTGAATAGCAATAGTGTCAAAGCCAGGCCGATGGCTTGGCGATAACGGCTAAAGCGGTCGAGCCAACGCAACTGGCGTTTGGCATTGGGCAAGGTTGCGGTAACAGGCGCTTCTGTCTCGGATATCTGGCTGCGCATCAAATACCTCGTGGGTGGTGCACGCCAGGACGAACGTATTCAGCCAAGGTACCAATCCCTATGGAAAGTAGTGACGGCTATGATCGGGCCGCTGCCTTCCTTGAGGATAGTTAAAGAAAATTTATGTTGCCGCGTGGAGGGGAGGGCGGAGATGAGAGGCGAATCGCAGATGCAAAAAAGGCCACTTTATTCAAAGTGGCCTTTTCTGTTGTTTGGTTGCGGGAGCCGGATTTGAACCGACGACCTTCGGGTTATGAGCCCGACGAGCTACCAGGCTGCTCCATCCCGCGTCTGATGCGGCGAATTCTACAGCCTTTGAGAAAGCTGTCAATGCTTAATTATTGATTTTCAATAAATTTATGTGCCAACACTTTATTTCGGACAAAGAAAAAGGCCACTCCGAAGAGTGGCCTTTCCTGAATCTGGTTGCGGGAGCCGGATTTGAACCGACGACCTTCGGGTTATGAGCCCGACGAGCTACCAGGCTGCTCCATCCCGCGCCTGTGAGGTGAATTCTACAGTTATGCGCCAGGGTGTCAAGCACTCATTTTGAGAAAACCTTTTTTCTTCAAGCGCTTAGCGGTTGTCTGGAGGATAGCGGGGCTTCTGGTGTGGGGCTGTAGGTTATGCGGGTGTATATTTATCCAGTGCGGATGGTCGTGGCTACCTTGTGGTGAGATACTGCCTACACCTTTATACCCGTGGTTACGGTTGCTGATGTCCCAGCGCAAGATCATCCATATAGATTGCGATTGCTTCTATGCCGCTATTGAAATGCGTGACGATCCACGTCTGTCTGGGCGACCTCTGGCCGTGGGGGGCTCTGCCGAGCGGCGCGGTGTAATTGCAACGTGCAACTATGAGGCGCGAGCGTATGGCGTGCGTTCGGCGATGTCGTCTCGCCATGCACTCAACCTGTGTCCCGACCTGTTGATCGTGAAGCCACGAATGGATGCTTATAAAGAAGCCTCCAGGGAAATTCATACTATCTTTCGTGACTACACCGATCAGATCGAGCCGTTGTCACTGGATGAAGCCTACCTTGATGTGTCGGACAGTTCCTGGTTTGCCGGCAGTGCGACGCGTATTGCCGCTGATATTCGTCGTCGAGTTGCCCAGCAGTTGCATATCACGGTGTCAGCCGGCGTGGCACCGAACAAGTTCCTGGCCAAGATTGCCAGTGATTGGCGCAAACCCAATGGCTTGTTCGTGATCACCCCGGATCAAGTCGAAGCGTTCGTGGCGCAATTGCCAGTCAGCAAGTTGCACGGTGTGGGCAAGGTCACTGCCGATAAGTTGAGTCGCCTGGGCATCAGCAATTGTCTGGATTTGCGCGATTGGAGCCGACTGTCTCTGGCTCGCGAGTTTGGAAGTTTTGGTGAGCGATTGTGGGGGTTGGCGCGCGGCATTGATGATCGGGCAGTCCATAATGACAGTCGCCGTCAGTCGGTCAGTGTTGAAAACACCTACGATGTCGATTTGCCTGATCTGGCCAGCTGTTTAAGCAAATTGCCGGAGCTGATGCAAACCCTGGCCGGGCGTATGCAGCGTATCGACGATAGCTATCGGCCAGGCAAGCCGTTCGTCAAAGTGAAGTTTCACGATTTCACCCAGACGACCTTGGAACAGGCTGGCGCTGGACGAGACTTGGTTAGCTATCAGCAGTTGCTCAGTCAAGCCTTTGCCCGTGGTGGCAAGCCGGTGAGGCTGCTGGGAATCGGCGTGCGCTTGCAGGACTTGCGTGCTGGGCACGAGCAGTTGGAGCTTTTCAGTCGAGATTAAGAAAAAACGCCAGCAAGCTGGCGTTTTTTCAAGGCCCAGGCAATCAATGCACGCCAGGGTCGGCAACCAGACGACCGGCATCCTTGGTCAAAGACTGGAGAAACTCCTGCTGCAGCTCGGGATCGTTGCGGGTGAGCTCGATCAGGCTTTGTTCCAGCTCGCTGGCTTCTTCCTCCAGGCCCAATTCGGACAGGCGCTTGACTCGGTGTACCCACTGACTGACTTCATCGTCCTCAAGGTCGTCGAAAATCAGGTCGTGGGCTTCAACCAGCTTGCTACGCAAGGTGCCGCTGATCAGCAGGCTGGCATCGCCACGTACATCGTTGTCCTCATCGGCGACTTGCAGATGCAGAGTGCCGATATGGGTAAGGTTCTGCTCCGAAAACGGGCTATCGAGCAAATTCAACAGCAGCACGCCGTTGCGGTCGGTAGTCAGCGTGTGGGTGACCTTGCCAGCCTTGACTTCAACCGGACGATCACTCCACGGCAGACTCGCATACTCCTTGCGCTTGTCTTTCTGTACCTCGGTGATCCCGGCAAGGTTCTGCTGGGCGCGGCCATTGGACTGGGCGTTCATGAATGGATTGAGACCATCGATGCCGTAGCTGAACCAGTCGCGGGTGACACTGTCGGGCAGATTGCCCAGCGCAAAGATGTTAACCACGTTGGCGCCGACCCCGGCAACCACAGCTACCGCGCCGAGGGGGATCTCGTAGACTTCCCGCCAGGGTTGGTAGGGCGTGTAGCGATCATAACGACGGGTCACTTCAAATTCGGTGACTTCGAAGTTTTTCTGTTCATGAATACGCACACGCCGCTGGGGCAGCTCGAGTACCTTGGGGTCCCCGACATCTATCTGCAGGCTGTGCTCGAGCAGCTTGCGCTCGATGCGTTCCTCGTGCTCGCTGCGCTGGGACATCTGGTTGGCGCAGCCGCTGAGCAACAGGGCGCCGCACAGTGCGGCGCCCCCCAGGGAGTAGGTACTTCGCTTGAACATGATTACTCTTGCGTTGACTTAGCGGCGGATGCGGGCTTGCAGGAACGACAGCACCTCAGCCACTGGCAGTGGTTGCGCGTCACGTTCGGTGCGGTGCTTGTATTCCAGGTTGCCTTCGGCCAGGCCGCGGTCGCTGACGACGATGCGGTGTGGAATGCCGATCAGTTCCATGTCTGCGAACTTGATGCCTGGGCTGGTTTTCTTGTCACGGTCGTCCAGTAGCACTTCGAAACCAGCCGCGGTCAGCTCGGCATAGAGCTTGTCGGTGGCTTCGCGAACCTGCTCGGTTTCGTAGCGCAGCGGTACCAGGGCAATCTGGAATGGGGCCAGGGCATCGCTCCAGATAATGCCGTTGTCATCGTAGTTCTGCTCGATGGCCGCAGCTACCACGCGCGATACACCAATACCGTAGCAACCCATGCTCAGGGTTACGGGTTTGCCGTTATCGCCCAGTACCTGGCACTTGAGCGCCTCGCTGTACTTGGTGCCCAGTTGGAAGATGTGCCCAACTTCGATGCCGCGCTTGATCACCAGGGTGCCTTGGCCATCAGGGCTTGGGTCACCGGCAACAACGTTGCGCAGGTCGGCTACCTGTGGAACGGGCAGGTCACGCTCCCAGTTGACGCCGAAATAGTGCTTGTCGTCGATGTTGGCGCCGATACCGAAATCGCTCATCAAGGCCACCGAGCGGTCGATGATGCACGGCAGTGGCAGGTTCAGCGGGCCAAGGGAGCCTGCACCTGCGCCGATGGCGTCACGCAGTTCTTCGTCGCTGGCCATGACCAGAGGGCTGGCAATTTCTGGCAGGTTGGCGGCCTTGATTTCGTTCAGCTCGTGGTCACCGCGAACGACCAGGGCAATCAACTTGCCTTCTTCGGCAGCATGAACGATCAGGGTCTTGACGGTCTTCTCGATCGCCAGATTGTAGTTCTCTACCAGTTGCGCGATGGTCTTGGCGTCGGGGGTGTCGACCAGGCGTAGCTCTTCGGTAGGTGCAGGGCGCACGGTTTCCCGTGGAATCGCCTCGGCTTTCTCGATGTTGGCGGCATAATCGGAGCTGTCGCTGAAGATCACGTCGTCTTCACCGGACTCGGCCAGTACATGGAATTCGTGGGAGTAGCTGCCGCCGATCGAACCGGTGTCGGCTTGCACTGGACGGAAGTCCAGGCCCAGGCGTGTGAATATGTTGCTGTAAGCCAGGTGCATGCGGTCGTAGGTTTCCTGCAGGGAAGCCTGGTCGGCATGGAACGAGTAAGCGTCCTTCATGATGAATTCGCGACCGCGCATCAGACCGAAGCGTGGACGGATTTCGTCACGAAATTTGGTTTGGATCTGGTACATGTTCAACGGCAGCTGTTTGTAGCTGTTGAGCTCGTTGCGGGCGAGGTCGGTGATGACCTCTTCGTGGGTTGGTCCCACGCAGAACTCGCGGCCGTGACGGTCTTTCAGGCGCAGCAGTTCAGGGCCGTACTGCTCCCAACGACCGGACTCCTGCCACAGCTCTGCAGGCTGGATGCTTGGCATCAGCACTTCCAGGGCGCCGGCGGCGTCCATTTCCTCGCGGACCACGGTCTCAACCTTGCGCATTACCCGAAGGCCCATCGGCAGCCAGGTATAAAGGCCGGAGGCGAGCTTGCGGATCATGCCGGCACGCAGCATGAGCTGGTGGCTGATGACGACCGCGTCGGACGGGGTTTCTTTCTGGGTAGCGAGCAAATATTGACTGGTGCGCATGGTAGGCCGTTGTCGGTTGCTTAAGACTTAAAATGACCCCGCATTGTACGGGGGCGATTCGGTGGCGTACAGGATGCCGGAGCACGAAGGCGTTGTCAGCCCGGTTCAAGACAAGAAAAAGCCCGGCAGTGCCGGGCTTCTTCGTACTGGGAATACTGAAAGCCCGGGGCTTACAGGATGCTCAGCGGGTACTCGACGATCAGACGCAGCTCGTCGATCGATGGCGAACCGTAGTACACACCATCGCCGGAACGGTAGGTCGCTTGACGGACGCGGAAGCTCAGGTCCTTGGCAGCGCCTTCTTGCAGCACATACTTCACGTCGATGTCGCGTTCCCATTCCTTACCGTCGTCGGTGGTACGGGTCTTGGCATCGGTACCACGGGCGTAACGCGTCATGAAGGTCAGGCCAGGCACGCCGAACTCAGCGAAGTTCAGGTCGTAGCGGGCTTGCCAGGACTTTTCGTCTTCGGCGTTGAAGTCGGAACGGGCAATGGAGTTCGCCAGGAAGATCGAGCCACCACCGTCGATGCCGTAGGCATAGTCGCCGTCACCGCTCAGAGCCTGGTATGCCAGGGTGAAGGTATGAGCACCAATGTTGTAGGCGCCGGAAAGGCTGAACGCGGTGTTGTCGAGCTCGCCGCCGCGGGTGCGGTAAGCGCCGGTGCGGTTGTCGCCGATGGACTTGGTGTCATAGATGTTGAAGTCGAACACCAGGCCTTGGTTGTCGCTGATTGGCAGCGCCCAGTTGATGTTGCCGTACCATTTGCGGAAGTGGTCTTCTACATGAGAGTAGTAGACGCTGGAGCTGAGGTTGTCAGTGAGGGCGTAGGTGCCACCAATGACGTCGGCTTGGGTCAGACCAGGATTTTTGAGGCGGTCATCATCAAGGCCACCAATGCTGTCATGGTAGGACTGTGATTGCGCATTCAGCGCGGTGAAGCGACCAGCGTTCACCTCCAGGCCTTTGATTTCGTTGGTGGTCAGCAGGAAACCTTCAACGGTTTCAGGCAGCAGACGGCTGTCGTCTGTTGCCAGGACCGGCATGGCAGTGAACTGGGTGCCGTATTTCAGCACGGTGTCGGAGATGCGCATTTTGACTGCGCCGCCGCCTTCGGAGAACGAGTCTTCGGAGCGACCGTCGGAGCCGGTAGGGAATTGGCCGGTGCCGGCGCGACCTTTGCCGCTGTCCAGTTTCAGGCCGAGCATGCCGATCGCGTCAACACCAAAGCCTACAGTACCTTGAGTGAAGCCCGATTCGTAGGTGCCGAGAAAGCCCAGACCCGTTTCTTCAGCACGGCTTTGCTCGCTACTTGGAACGTTGCGGAAGTCACGGCTGAAATACAGCATCCGAGTTTTGACGCTCAGTTGGCTGTCTTCGATAAAGCCCTTGGATTCACTCTGAGAAGACGCAATTGCCATCTGCGAGGTGCCTGCTGCAACAGCCAGGGCGATCATGCTCCACTTCATCACGCGCATCGTGATTTGCTCCTTTGGTTTTTAGGAAGAGTACTGCCGTCGCCGATTGGTTTTTTTATGCGGCGCGGCTCTTTCTTTTTGTGTCGGCGGAAATGTATATCACGCTGACTGTAGTTGGCGATATGGGGATAAAGAACCTTTCGGTAACTTTATGGTCATGTCGCTAACGGTTAAGTCCCTGTCGCAAATCACGCCCCGGTTTTCGCGGGTCGTGCAACTCCAGTGCTGTTCCGAGCGGCTTAAGGATAGGTAAAAAACATCTAACCCCCACATCCCCGGAACTCCCTGGTTCACCCATGCAACTGTTGTTATTTGTCGCACTTCACCGCCTCCAGTGCAGGTGTCGTGCCGACTGTGGCGAAAGGGAATGCAACAAGCGTGCTCAAAATTCCGCACAGTTCACAAAATTTTCACAACGGCGCTAATCACAGGGCGAAAGCCCCGTAAATCCGGGGGCTAAGATCGGTTGGTTTGCTGGTCTGTGTCGTTCGGGAATAAGCGCAAAAGCTGTCCGTTAAGTCAAAGCGTTACCGTTAGAGTCGTGCGCTGAGTAGTTTGCGGATACTTTGAGTGCTGGCATCCGCAGCAGGGCCTCATTTTGGTGCGAAAAGTAGCGTTTACCAGGATGTCAGGCTGTTACCTGATTCGTTGCAGGGAGTCCGATGGCAAAAAAACGTTCAAAGCGGTGCGCTTCATGCTGATCTACCGGCTGTCCGGCGGTGCTCCAGCATGCAAACGGGGGTATCCTGCAGCATTAGGTCTGCGGCGCAGGGTTTGGCGGTGAGTGGACAAAGTATTAAACAGTTGTAGGAGATTCTCCCGTGTTTGAATTGGACCCACGCTTGCAGCAAGACACCTATGTGCTTGGGGACTTCCCCCTTTCGCGACTGTTGTTGAGCAAGGATGCCAACTACCCGTGGTTTATTCTGGTGCCGCGTCGCGCGGGTATCAGTGAGTTGTTTCAACTTGATGACAGCGAGCAGCAGCAATTGTGGAAAGAAACCACCGCGCTGGCTGAAACACTTAAAGACTGTTTTGCTGCCGACAAAATGAATGTTGCCACGCTTGGCAATGTCGTCAGTCAACTTCATATGCACGTTATAGTGCGCCGCCGTAATGATCCGGCCTGGCCTGCTCCGGTCTGGGGTAGCAAGCCGGCGACCGCTTATACTGCTGAACAAGTTGCAGGCATTCGCCAGCGACTGGCGACTGTTCTCGATGACAACTTCACATTCGCCGAGGCTTAAGACATGACACTCGAAGCGCGGGTAACAGAGTTGGAGAGCCGTTTGGCCTTCCAGGACGATACGGTGCAAACCTTGAACGATGTCCTGGTCGAACAGCAGCGGATTGTCGAGCGGTTGCAGTTACAGATGGCAGCGCTGCTCAAACGTTACGAAGAGATGGTCGGCCAGTATCAGAGCAGCGAGGAGGAAGCGCCGCCGCCACATTATTGATCGGCGCGCATCCCCAGGCATAAAAAAACCGCGGACGCTTTGGCTCCGCGGTTTTTTTCTGCTCGATCAGCGCCGTGGGGCGGCGATTACATCTTCTGCCTGCAGGCCTTTGTCGCGATTCATGACCGAAAACTCCACACGTTGGCCCTCGACCAGTACGCGGTGACCTTCGCCACGAATAGCGCGAAAGTGCACAAAGATGTCATCGCCAGAATCACGCGAGATGAAGCCGAAGCCTTTGGAAGTGTTGAACCACTTGACCGTCCCGGTATCACGGTTGGTCATGTCGTATTGAGGGGCCTGGCTACGGGCACTGCCGGTTTTGAGGAAGCCGGCAACCAAATGCACCACTACGGCCAGCAGGGCACAGCCCAGGGCTGGCAGGTTGCCCAGCTCCGGGCGGGCCAGCAGGGTAAGCGTCTGTAACACCACTGCCAGCACCAGCAAGACGCTCGCCAGGCGTTGCAGGTGGAGGCGGGCACCTTTGTAGTAATGGGGTACTACGGGAGCGAGGAGCAGGTTAAGCAAACCGAAAAGTGCCAGGTAAACGGCTTCCGGTTGTTGCAGCAGCGGTTGCGCATCAGTTCTGAGGCTGGGAATGAAGGACAGCAGCAAAGCTGCAGCGCCCGTCAAAAGGTGGACGATTTTGAACATGTTGGTTGGCTCACATTTATAAGGCACATCACAGGAAGAGCTGACATCACGGCGCGCATTGGGTTGAGAAGCGCAAAAACGTGAGAAAAGGTCAGCCTATGCGCCCCTGCATTAACAATCGTCAGAGACGGCACGCCGCCTATTTAACAGCAAAGCCGGGGGCTTCTCAAATCATAGGCCCGCCGTGTGTCGCTTGCCTTGGATCAAGGTCTCGCTGCCTGCAGCCAGCGGTCGCAAGTCTCTGGCTGCAGGCGGTGACGAGTCTTGATACAGTGGGGCGTACCTGCTTGATCATCAAACATCATGGAAAGGGGAATCGCATGGCTATTGATATCGGTATTAGCGAAGAAGATCGCAAGTCTATCGTCGATGGATTGTCGCGACTCTTGTCGGATACTTATGTACTTTACCTGAAGACTCATAACTTTCACTGGAACGTGACCGGTCCGGCTTTTCGGACATTGCACTTGATGTTCGAAGAGCAATATAACGAACTGGCGTTGGCGGTTGATTCCATTGCAGAACGAATTCGCGCTTTGGGTTTCCCGGCGCCGGGTGCTTATTCCATTTATGCACGCCTGTCTTCGATCAAGGAAGAGGAAGGCGTGCCGGCAGCCGATGAAATGATCAAGCAACTGGTTGAAGGGCAGGAGGCCGTGACCCGCACAGCCCGGGGTATTTTCCCGCTGCTGGACAAGGTCAGCGACGAGCCCACCGCAGACCTTTTGACCCAGCGCATGCAGGTGCACGAGAAAACGGCGTGGATGCTGCGCTCGTTGCTTGAAGGCAAGTAATCTCACGCCCTTCAAACAGTTGGTAGCCAGCGCCCGAACCACGATGTTCGGGCGTTTTGTTTGGTGGGGAAGTAGTTCTGTTCTTACATGATTCTTCGCAGGTTATCGAGGAATCCTACAATTAGAGTGAGTGGGTCTGCTGGATTCAATGCGCGGGTGCAGTGCTTATTAGGGTTCATCTTCAGGTAATAGCGATTGCCCGGAGTTGTTTCCCCGATAGTTAAAGTGCGTGGTGCTTGTATGTCTTCATGGATGAATCGTGTGGGGCGCGTGGCGGGCGATACCGGTACAGAGGGTATCGATCCGTTCGAGGCGGACTTCAATATGGGCCTGGCACAGCCATTGTCACGCTCGGTGCGACTGAACGGATTTGCCACTTGTCTGCGTCTGGAGGAAATCTACTGGCACGTGCTTGAACGGATTGCCCAGGCAAACCATTGCTCGGTCAACGCCGTGCTGTCCTACGTGGATCGCGAGGTGCACCTGCGTCATGGCGGGGTAAAAAATTTCAGTGGCCTGATTCGGGTGGTCTGTGTGGTCTATCTGCTGGGCACCCAGGTGGCACGCTAGTCGGTTGTCGGGCTGCACAGCACTCCTTAACCATATATAATCCCGCTCTTTACTGCCTGAACCCGCCCGCGCTGTGGTTAACGAGACACACTTATGCCCCTGTACGACTATCAATGTGCTTCCTGCGATCACCAGATGGAAGTCCTTCAGAAGATCAGCGCAGAGCCGCTGAGCGATTGCCCGGCCTGTCAAAAGCCGGCGCTGAAGAAGCTGATCTCCGCACCGGGGTTCCGTCTGGGCGGTACAGGCTGGTACGAAACCGACTTCAAGACCGGTGCAAAGAAGAATCTTGCGGGCGGCGACAAAGCCGACTGAGTTGAATGCACCGGCCGGGTCTTGCACTATTAGCCTTTTGTGGCGCCAAGACCTCCACTGAACACACGAATGACGAGAAGCGAAACCACCATCATGATGCGCAGCCATTATTGCGGCCAACTGAACGAGAACCTGGAAGGTCAGGAAATTACCCTTTGCGGATGGGTCCATCGTCGCCGCGACCACGGCGGGGTGATTTTCCTCGATATCCGTGACCGCGAAGGCATGGCCCAGGTCGTATTCGACCCGGATCGCGCAGACAGCTTTGCTGCCGCCGATCGCGTGCGTAGCGAGTACGTGGTGCAGATCACCGGTAAGGTACGCCCACGTCCAGCGGGCGCTGTGAATGCCAATATGGCGTCCGGTGCCATCGAAGTGCTGGGTTATGAGTTGACCGTCCTGAACGAAGCGGAAACCCCGCCGTTCCCGCTCAACGAGTACTCCGACGTCGGCGAAGAGACCCGCCTGCGCTATCGCTTCATCGACCTGCGTCGCCCGGAAATGGCCGAGAAGCTGCGTCTGCGCTCGCGGATCACCACCAGCATCCGTCGCTTCCTCGATGAAAACGGCTTCCTCGATGTTGAAACACCAATCCTCACCCGTGCCACTCCGGAAGGCGCGCGTGACTACCTGGTGCCGAGCCGTACCCACGCTGGCAGCTTCTTCGCACTGCCGCAATCGCCGCAGCTGTTCAAGCAATTGCTGATGGTCGCGGGCTTTGACCGCTACTACCAGATCGCCAAGTGCTTCCGCGATGAAGACCTGCGTGCCGATCGTCAGCCAGAGTTCACCCAGATCGACATCGAGACCAGCTTCCTCGATGAGTCCGAGATCATGGGCCTGACCGAGAGCATGATCCGCAAGCTGTTCAAGGAAGTCCTGGACCTGGAGTTCGGTGAATTCCCGCACATGACCTTCGAAGAAGCCATGCGCCGCTACGGCTCCGACAAACCAGACCTGCGTAACCCGCTGGAACTGGTTGATGTTGCCGATCAGCTCAAGGACGTAGAGTTCAAGGTCTTCAGTGGCCCGGCCAACGATCCGAAGTGCCGTGTTGCCGCCCTGCGCGTTCCTGGCGCTGCCAGCATGCCGCGCAGCCGCATCGACGAGTACACCAAGTTCGTCGGCATCTATGGTGCCAAGGGCCTGGCGTACATCAAGGTCAACGAGCGCGCCAAAGGCGTTGAAGGTCTGCAATCGCCAATCGTCAAGAACATCCCTGAAGCCAACCTCAATGTGATTCTCGATCGCGTTGGCGCGGTCGACGGCGACATCGTGTTCTTCGGCGCCGATAAAGCCAAGATTGTCAGCGAAGCACTGGGTGCACTGCGGATCAAGGTCGGCAACGACTTCAACCTGCACACCTGCGAGTGGGCCCCGATGTGGGTTGTCGACTTCCCGATGTTCGAAGAGAACGACGACGGCAGCTTCACTGCCCTGCATCACCCGTTCACAGCGCCCAAGTGCACGCCTGAAGAGCTGGCGGCCAACCCGGCCACCGCGCTGTCGCGTGCTTACGACATGGTCCTCAACGGTACTGAGCTGGGTGGCGGTTCGATCCGTATCCACCGCAAGGAAATGCAACAGGCGGTCTTCCGCTTGCTGGGTATCGAGGCAGCAGAACAGGAAGAGAAGTTCGGCTTCCTGCTCGACGCTCTGAAGTTCGGTGCACCGCCGCATGGTGGCCTGGCTTTCGGTCTGGACCGTCTGGTCATGCTGATGACTGGCGCCCAGTCGATTCGTGAAGTGATCGCCTTCCCGAAAACCCAGAGCGCCGCTTGTGTCATGACTCAGGCGCCTGGCCTGGTCGATGCGAAGGCTCTGCGCGAGTTGCACATCCGTCTGCGTGAACAGCCCAAGGCTGAGTAAGTAGACCCCGGGCGCATCCAAATGGATGCGCCTTTGCGTTAAGCGGTACGGAATTTATTGTTCCTGCCCGATTGTTGTCGGGCAGGGGCGTGGCATTGTTTCAAAGGATTCGGAGTCGTTATGGCTGGTCATTCCAAATGGGCAAACATCAAGCACCGCAAAGAGCGTCAGGACGCCAAGCGGGGCAAGATCTTCACCAAGTGGATTCGTGAGCTGACCGTTGCTGCCAAGCAGGGCGGCGGTGATCCGGGCACCAACCCGCGTCTGCGTCTGGCGCTGGACAAGGCGTTGGGTGCCAACATGAGCCGCGACATCATCGACCGGGCCATTGCCCGCGGTGCTGGTGCGACCGAGGCCGATAACGTTGAAGAGCTCAGCTACGAAGGCTATGGCCCTGGTGGCGTGGCGATCATGGTCGAGGCCATGACCGATAACCGCAACCGTACCGCAGCTGCCGTGCGCCATGCCTTCAGCAAATGTGGCGGCAACCTGGGTACTGACGGTTCCGTGGCCTACCTGTTCGAGCGTAAAGGACAGATCAGTTTTGCCGCTGGGGTCGACGAAGATGCGTTGATGGAAGCGGCAATGGAAGCCGACGCTGACGACGTGGTCAGCAACGAAGATGGCTCCTTTGATGTCTTCACCTCGTTTGCCGGCTTCTATGCCGTGCGCAATGCCTTGGAAGAAGCAGGGTTCAAGGCGGCGGACGCCGAAATTGTCATGCAGCCGACCACCAGTGCCGAACTGGACCTCGAGGGTGCGCAAAAGGTGCTCAAGCTGATCGATATGCTGGAAGATCTGGACGACGTACAGAACGTCTACTCCAATGCTGAGATCCCCGATGAGGTCATGGAGCAACTGGGTTAACTCGCTTCCAGCCGATTTTCTCCAAGCCGGGTCTGCTTGCAGGTGTACTGTACCTGCAAGCAGATCCGGCTTCTGTCTTTACAACGACGCCTAAGCGCGTCATTGAGTATGCAGGCGTTATGACTCTGATTCTTGGCATCGACCCGGGCTCGCGCATTACAGGCTACGGTGTGGTGCGCCAGGGGCCCCGGGGCTGTGAGTATGTGGCATCCGGGTGCATTCGAACCGGTAGCGGCGAGTTGCCCGAGCGCTTGCAGATAGTCTTTCGCGGGGTGCGCGAAATCATCAGCCAGTACGGGCCGGTAACCATGGGGATCGAGCGAGTGTTCATGGCCCGCAACGCCGATTCAGCGCTTAAATTGGGGCAGGCCCGCGGCGCCGCTATCGTGGCGGCCATCGAGGAGGGGCTGGAGATTGCCGAGTACAGTGCGACCCAGGTCAAGCAAGCGGTTGCCGGTACCGGTGGCGCTAATAAGGAGCAGGTGCAGATGATGGTTATGCACTTGCTCAAGTTGACCAAAAAGCCGCAGATCGATGCTTCCGATGCCCTGGCCATCGCCCTGTGCCATGCCCATACTCGCTCCAGCTTGTTACCCCATGGGCTTTCCACTGCACGAAGCCGTAGCGGACGTCTGCGGCTCTGATAGCATCATGCGCTGAAACAAATTTTGACCGGGCAATGCCATCGGCCATTGCATTTGCTGTTAGGGTTGGTCGGTTGTTTGCCGGCGCCCATGAGGAAGGATTGCAACGTGATTGGACGTTTGCGCGGTACATTGGCTGAAAAGCAGCCGCCGCACCTGATTGTTGATGTCAATGGCCTGGGCTATGAGCTCGAAGTGCCCATGACAACCTTGTATCGTTTGCCCAAGATTGGCGAAGCGGTAACGTTGCACACCCACCTGGTGGTGCGTGAGGACGCTCATCTGCTCTACGGCTTTCATGAAAAGCGCGAGCGCGAACTGTTCCGTGAATTGATCCGCCTCAACGGCGTAGGTCCCAAATTGGCCCTGGCGTTGATGTCGGGCCTTGAGGTCGACGAACTGGTGCGCTGTGTTCAGGCGCAGGATACGTCGGCGTTGGTCAAGGTACCAGGTGTCGGCAAGAAGACTGCCGAGCGCCTGCTGGTCGAGCTTAAAGACCGCTTCAAAGCCTGGGAAACCTCTCCTGCCATGTTCGCCCTGGTGCCCAATGGACCAGCGCCTGTGGCCAGTGTGTCCAGCGCCGAAGCCGATGCCGTCAGCGCGCTGATTTCCCTGGGCTACAAACCCCAGGAAGCCAGCAAGGCGGTGGCTGCTGTCGATGCCAAGGGTTTGAGCAGCGAAGAACTGATCCGCCGCAGCCTGAAGGGAATGATCTAAGTGATTGAAGCTGATCGGCTGATAGCCGCCACCGGGCGTGACCGCGAAGAGGTCCAGGATCGGGCGATTCGCCCGCTGCGTCTGGCCGAATACATTGGTCAGCCAGTGGTGCGCGAGCAGATGGCCCTGTTCATTCAGGCGGCGCGCGGACGCAGCGAGTCGCTGGATCACACGCTGATCTTCGGCCCGCCGGGGTTGGGCAAGACCACCCTGGCCAACATCATCGCGCAAGAAATGGGCGTATCGATCAAGAGCACTTCGGGCCCGATTCTGGAACGACCAGGCGACCTGGCGGCATTGCTGACCAATCTCGAACCTCACGATGTGTTGTTCATCGATGAGATCCATCGCCTGTCACCGATTGTCGAAGAAGTGCTGTACCCGGCCATGGAAGATTTCCAGCTGGACATCATGATTGGCGAGGGACCGGCAGCCCGTTCCATCAAGCTCGACCTACCGCCTTTCACCCTGGTCGGCGCCACCACGCGGGCCGGCATGCTGACCAACCCGTTGCGTGACCGTTTCGGTATTGTCCAGCGCCTGGAGTTCTACAACACTGAAGACCTGGCCACTATCGTCAGCCGCTCCGGTGGCATTCTCGGTTTGCCGATCGAAGATGAAGGGGCTTTCGAGATCGCTCGCCGGGCGCGAGGTACGCCACGCATTGCCAACCGCCTGCTGCGTCGGGTGCGAGACTTTGCCGAGGTTCGGGGCAAGGGGCATATCACCAAGCCGATCGCCGACATGGCGCTGAACCTGCTAGATGTCGACGAACGTGGTTTCGATCATCAGGACCGTCGCCTGCTGCTGACCATGATTGAAAAATTCGACGGCGGGCCCGTCGGGGTCGACAGCCTGGCTGCAGCCATCAGTGAAGAGCGCCACACCATCGAGGATGTACTGGAGCCCTACCTTATTCAGCAGGGCTACATCATGCGTACGCCGCGAGGCAGGGTGGTAACCCGGCATGCTTATCTGCATTTTGGCCTGAACATCCCGAACAGACTGGGTGAGTCGGTCTCTGCCGAAGGTTTTTCTGCCCAGCCCGATGAATGACAGATTTATCTGGTGTTTTCGTGGTCCTATCGGCTGTCATGGAAGGACCACGCTGGCAATACGACATAATCAATGAAAAACAGTTGCTGGGGCGGATTGGCAAGCTGAGGAGTAAGCACTAGAGTATGCGCGCGCAAAATGGGCTTGAGTCGTTCGCACACCGTTGTCGGGTCTATTACGAAGACACTGATGCGGGCGGCGTGGTGTATTACGTCAATTACCTGAAATTCATGGAGCGTGCCCGCACCGAGCGGTTACGCGCCCTGGGCTTTGCCCAGTCGGCATTGGCGCAGGACAACCTGCTGTTCGTTGTTCACTCCAGCGAAGCGCGCTATCACGCGCCTGCGCGGTTGGACGACGAGTTGCGGGTTACCGCGCAAGTGCTTGAGTTGAACCGTGCCAGCCTGCGATTCGTGCAGCAGGTATGGCGCGAAAAAGATGCAACGCTGCTCTGCGAAGGGCAGTTCCTGGTGGCCTGTGTGCGCGCCGATACTTTCAAACCCCGGGCCATTCCCCCAGCGCTGCGAACGGCATTCGCCGAGGCGGGCGATCCGGGTACTCATTCAAATGCAGGAGATTAAGCGTGGAAGCTAACGTCGTCGACCATACCTCCATGTGGAGCCTGGTCAGCAATGCCAGCATCGTGGTGCAGCTGGTTATGCTGGTTCTGGTTGCCGCATCGGTAACGTCATGGATCATGATTTTTCAGCGCAGCACCATGCTGCGTGCCGGTCGTCGAGCGCTGGACAGCTTCGAAGAACGTTTCTGGTCGGGTATCGACCTGTCCAAGCTGTACCGTCAGGCGGGCAGCAACCCCGACCCGGATTCGGGTGTCGAGCAGGTATTTCGTGCCGGCTTCAAGGAGTTCTCACGCCTGCGCCAGCAGCCAGGTGTTGACCCAGATGCGGTGATGGAAGGTGTCGGTCGTGCCATGCGCGTCGCCATTTCCCGCGAAGAAGAGAAGCTTGAGCAGAGCCTGCCGTTTCTGGCCACTGTCGGTTCCACCAGCCCGTATATCGGTCTGTTCGGTACCGTGTGGGGCATCATGAACTCCTTCCGCGGTCTGGCCAGCGCCCAGCAAGCCACCCTCGCCACTGTGGCTCCGGGTATTGCCGAAGCACTGATCGCTACCGCGATCGGTCTGTTCGCTGCAATTCCAGCGGTTATCGCCTACAACCGCTTCGCGGCCCGCAGTGAAGTCTTGATCGGCCGTTACTACACGTTCGCCGACGAGTTCCAGGCCATTTTGCACCGTAAAGTGCACACCAGCGAAGAGTGATCAGGTAAAAGCCCATGGCCCGAGTTCGCCACAAACGCAAGCCGGTCGCCGAGATGAACGTGGTGCCTTACATCGACGTGATGTTAGTACTGCTGGTCATTTTCATGGTGACCGCACCGATGCTCAACCAGGGCGTGAAGGTTGATCTGCCCAAGGTTTCCAGTGAAGCCTTGCCGCAGGACAACAACGTCCAGGTCCTGACTATTTCGATCAAGGCTGACAAGACCTATTACTGGAACCTTGGCAGTGAAGTCGACACCGACAAGCAAATGGACAAGGCCATGACCTTGCCGCAGATGACCGACGCGGTGACCAAGATCATCGCTGCCGGCCGTGACCAGGGCAAACAGACCCAGGTCTTCATTCGTGGCGACAAAACTGTCGACTACGGCGCGGTCATGGGTGCCATGGGCGGGTTGCAAAAGGCAGGTGTCGGTAACGTTGGCCTGATTACCGAGGCGCCCTGATGCAACAGCGAGAGCCATCCGCCTCGGAAAGCTATTTCTGGCCCAGTGTCTGGGCCATTGCGCTGCACGTTCTGGTGTTCGGCATGCTGTTCGTCAGTTTTGCCATGACGCCGGAGCTGCCGCCGGCCAAGCCTATTGTTCAGGCAACCCTGTACCAGCTGAAATCGAAAAGTCAGGCCACCACCCAGACCAATCAGAAGATTGCGGGTGAAGCGAAGAAAACCGCTTCGCGCCAGACCGAAGTCGAGCAGATGGAACAGAAGAAGGTCGAGCAGCAAGCAGTAAAAGCTGCGGAACAAAAGAAAGAAGAAGCTGCTCAAAAGGCGGAAGAAGCGCGCGCCGAAGCCGAAGCGAAAAAGGCCGAACAAGCCAAGCAGGCAGAGGAAGCGAAGAAAACAGCCGAGGCCAAGAAAGCCGAGGAGGCCAAGAAGGCCGCCGAGAAACAACAGGCTGACATCGCCAAGAAGAAGGCTGAAGAGGAAGCCAAGAAAAAGGCTAACGAAGAGGCCAAGAAGCAGGCGGCTGAAGAAGCCAAGAAAAAAGCAGCCGAGGACGCCAAGAAAAAGGCAGCCGAGGATGCCAAGAAAAAAGCAGTAGCCGAGGAAGCAAAGAAAAAGGCTGCTGAAGACGCCAAGAAGAAAGCTGCAGCTGATGCGGCCAAGAAGAAGGCGCAGGATGCGGCCCGCAAGGCAGCAGAAGACAAGAAAGCCCAGGCCCTGGCCGAGCTTCTGTCCGACACTACCGAGCGGCAACAGGCATTGGCTGACGAGCAAGGTGACCAGGTTGCCGGCGATTTCGACGACCTGATCCGTGCACGTGCGGCCGAGGGCTGGGCGCGTCCACCTTCTGCGCGCAAGAACATGACGGTGGTTCTGCAGATCGGCATGCTGCCCGATGGCACCATTACTTCGGTGAGCGTAGCTCGCTCCAGTGGCGATGGTCCGTTCGACAGCTCGGCAGTTGCCGCGGTCAAGAACATTGGTCGGTTAACCGAAATGCAGGGCTTGAAACCGAGCGAATTCAATCCCTATCGTTCATTCAAGATGACATTCACACCTGAGGATCTAGCCTTGTGATTAAACTTCTTCGAGGACTGCTGGTTGTTCTCTGCTGCGTAGCAGGAATGGCCGTGGCAGAAGAAAAGAACATCCTGGTCACCAGCGGCAGTGATCGCGCCACCCCTATCGCGGTCGTACCGTTCGGTCTGCAGGGCGGTAGCGTGCTGCCTGAAGACATGGCCGACATTATCGGTAATGACCTGCGCAACTCCGGTTATTACTCGCCGATTCCGCGCCAGAACATGATCAGCCAGCCTAGCCAGGCCAGCGAAGTCATCTTCCGTGACTGGAAAGCCCTGGGTGCCCAGTACGTCATGGTCGGCAGCATCGTTCCGGCTGGCGGTCGCCTGCAGGTGCAGTACGCACTGTTCAACGTCGCGACCGAGCAGCAAGTGCTGACCGGTAGCGTCTCGGGCAGCGTCGATCAATTGCGCGACATGTCGCACTACATTGCCGACCAGTCGTTCGAGAAACTCACCGGTATCAAGGGTGCGTTCTCTACCCGCATGTTGTACGTCACGGCCGAGCGCTTCTCCACCAACAATACGCGCTACACCCTGCAGCGTTCGGACTACGACGGTGCCCGCGCCGTTACCCTGCTGCAATCGCGTGAGCCTATCCTGTCGCCGCGGTTTGCGCCTGATGGCAAGCGTATTGCCTATGTCTCGTTCGAGCAGAAGCGTCCGCGTATCTTCGTTCAGCACATCGATACTGGTCGTCGTGAGCAGATCACCAACTTCGAAGGCCTGAACGGTGCACCGGCGTGGTCGCCTGACGGTTCGCGCCTGGCGTTCGTGCTGTCCAAGGACGGCAACCCTGACATCTATGTAATGAACATGGGTTCGCGCCAACTGTCTCGTGTTACTGCAGGTCCGGGTATCAATACCGAACCGTTCTGGGGTAAAGATGGTTCGACCATCTACTTTACTTCCGACCGTGGTGGTAAACCGCAAATCTATAAAACCAATGTTTCGGGCGGTGGCGCCGAGCGTGTAACTTTTGTAGGAAACTACAACGCCAACCCTAAACTTTCTGCGGATGAAAAGACCTTGGTGATGATTCATCGCCAACAAGGTTTCACCAACTTCAAGGTGGCTGCACAAGATTTGCAGCGCGGTAGTGTAAAGATTCTCTCTGAAACAAGTCTTGATGAGTCTCCTACTGTTGCGCCCAACGGCACCATGCTAATCTACGCCACCCGCCAGCAGGGCCGGGGAGTCTTGATGCTCGTCTCTCTCAACGGACGCGTGAGGCTCCCGCTTCCTACCGCTCAAGGCGAAGTCAGAGAACCGTCCTGGTCCCCTTACCTGAACTGACGCGGCGCTTTACGTTGTACTTAACACATTGGGGTTCATTAGGAGTTTCACGATGGAAATGCTGAAGTTTGGTAAGTTTGCTGCGCTGGCTCTGGCCATGGCCGTAGCTGTAGGTTGCTCTTCGAAAGGCGGCGACGACGCTGGTCAAGGCGCTGTTGACCCTAACGCTGGCTACGGTGCCAACACTGGCGCTGTTGACGGCAGCCTGAGCGAAGAAGCTGCTCTGCGCGCAATCACCACCTTCTACTTCGAATACGACAGCTCGGACCTGAAGCCAGAAGCCATGCGCGCTCTGGACGTTCATGCCAAGGACCTGAAAGGCAACGGCGCTCGCGTCGTGCTGGAAGGTAACACCGACGAGCGTGGTACTCGCGAATACAACATGGCTCTGGGCGAGCGTCGTGCGAAAGCCGTTCAACGCTACCTGGTTCTGCAAGGCGTCTCTCCTGCTCAGCTGGAACTGGTTTCCTACGGCGAAGAGCGTCCAGTTGCTACCGGCAACGACGAGCAGTCCTGGGCTCAAAACCGTCGCGTCGAACTGCGTAAGTAATTCGATATGCGAACGTGCCGTCGTGCTCTAACCGTCCTGGCGCTCAGCCTGCCACTCGTGGCCTGGGCTGAGGTTCCTGTTGTTGATGACAACGCTGGCTATAGCGGCGCAAGCAGCTATCCGCCATCGGGTTATGGTACGAACGGCGCCTACGCCGGGGGAGGGGTTACCGCCCCTGCCTCGGCGCAGGGTCAGCTGTTCATGCAACTGCAGCAAATGCAGGATCAGCTATCGCGTCAACAAGGCATCATCGAAGAGTTGCAAAACGATGTTGCGCGCATGAAACAGGAAAGCCTGGAGCGATACCAGGACCTGGATCGGCGTATTGGAACCGGCGCTCCTGCCGAGGCTCCACAGAATTCTTCCGCGGGTGGCGAAGCCGCCGGCGCCGCTGCAGGGGCTGCCGCTGCGCAGCAACCAGCAGCCAGCAGCGAACCTGGTGATCCGGCCAAAGAAAAGCTCTACTACGATGCTGCTTTCGACCTGATCAAAGCCAAGGATTTCGACAAGGCCAGCCAGGCGTTCAACGCCTTTCTGCGCAAGTACCCCAACAGTCAGTACGCCGGCAATGCCCAGTACTGGTTGGGTGAAGTGAACCTGGCCAAGGGTGATCTGCAAGCTGCAGGGCAAGCCTTTGCCAAGGTCAGCCAGCTGTATCCCAAGCACAACAAAGTGCCGGATTCGCTGTACAAGCTGGCCGATGTAGAGCGCCGCCTGGGCCACACCGACCGGGTCAAGGGCATTTTGCAACAGGTCATCACCCAGTACCCGGGTACCTCCGCAGCACAGCTCGCTCAGCGCGATCTGCAAAAGCTCTAAACCAGCTGTTTCAAAAGAAACCCGCGCTTGCCGCGGGTTTTTTCGTTAGAATCTCTGCCCTTTTATTGAACTACGCTGCTGAAAACTACGCGATGCCGGGTTTTCAGCAGTGCCTGACGGAGGCGGACAGCCTGTTTAGCTGTTACGCCCGTGGCGACTATGCAAGACACATTACGTATTACCGAAGTTTTTTACTCTTTGCAGGGTGAAACGCGCACCGCTGGCTTGCCCACGGTTTTTGTCCGTCTCACCGGCTGCCCGTTGCGCTGCCAGTATTGCGACAGCGAATATGCCTTCAGTGGCGGCACCGTGCGCACACTCGACTCTATCCTTGAGCAGGTAGCAGGCTTCAAGCCGCGCTATGTCTGTGTCACCGGGGGTGAGCCGCTGGCCCAGCCCAATGCCATTCCTTTGCTCAAGCAGCTGTGCGATGCAGGTTACGAGGTTTCGCTCGAGACCAGCGGCGCGCTGGATATCTCCAAGGTGGATACGCGTGTCAGTCGGGTTGTGGACCTGAAAACGCCGGGCTCCGAGGAAGTGCACCGCAACCGTTACGAGAACATCGAGCTGCTGGGCGCAAATGACCAGGTCAAGTTCGTAATCTGTTCGCGGGAAGACTACGACTGGGCGGTGTCAAAGCTCATTCAGTACGGTCTGGAAAAACGTGCGGGTGAAGTGCTGTTTTCGCCGAGCCATCACCAGGTGAGCGCTACAGATCTCGCTGATTGGATTGTGGCCGACAATTTGCCGGTTCGTTTTCAGATGCAGTTGCACAAGCTGCTGTGGAATGACGAGCCGGGACGCTGACAGGAGTGAATGCAATGACTGAGAAACGTGCGGTAATCCTGCTTTCCGGTGGCCTTGATTCGGCAACCGTGGTGGCCATGGCCAAGGCCGATGGCTACAAGTGCTACACCATGAGTTTCGACTATGGCCAGCGTCACCGTGCCGAGTTGAACGCTGCTGCGCGAGTGGCCCGTGACCTGGGTGTGGTCGAGCATAAAGTGATTGGCTTGAACCTGGACGGGATTGGCGGCTCGGCCTTGACCGACAGCAGCATCGATGTGCCCGAGGCGCCCTCTGAGGGCATTCCGGTAACCTACGTGCCGGCGCGCAATACTGTGTTCCTGTCGCTGGCGCTTGGTTGGGCAGAGGTGCTCGAGGCGCGGGATATCTTCATTGGCGTCAATGCCGTGGACTACTCGGGTTATCCGGATTGTCGCCCAGAGTTCGTCGAAGCATTCGAGCGCATGGCTAACCTTGCCACCAAAGCCGGTGTAGAAGGGCAGGGCTTTCGTATCCAGGCGCCGCTGCAGAACTTGAGCAAGGCGCAAATCGTTCAGGCCGGCGTTGCCCATGGTGTCGATTACAGTCTTACCGTTTCCTGCTACCAGGCCGACGACGAAGGCCGTGCGTGCGGTAAATGTGACAGCTGCCGCCTGCGCGCCGATGGCTTTAAAGCAGCGGGTGTAGAAGACCCAACACGATATTTTTAAATTATTTTGCGATGGGGTGTTGATTTCCTGTTAGAAATCAGTATTATACGCGCCATCCAACGGGTCGTTAGCTCAGTTGGTAGAGCAGTTGGCTTTTAACCAATTGGTCGTAGGTTCGAATCCTACACGACCCACCATATGCTGTAAGTCAAAGCCCGCGTCCTGCAAAGGTCGCGGGCTTTTTCGTTTTCATCTTTTTTGAATTGTCTGGAGTACTGCGTGTCTCACCGTGGGTTCATGACAAAACACTCAAGTTCCCGCATCATGGTTTTCCACTTGAATGCATGACAATCAGGAATAGGCCCGCTTTGCGGGTCACGCATGAGGCATGAAGTAGCTATGACTGAAGGTTGTATCAACGCAGGTTCCGAGGCCGTGAGCAGTCAACCACTGGTATCGATTGTTGCCCCTTGCTATAACGCCGAGAAGTACCTCGAAGTAGCCCTGCAGAGCATCTTCGCCCAGGACTATGGCAACTTTGAAGTGATCATTGTCGATGACGGCTCGACCGACAATAGCCTCGCCATGTTGCGCGCCTTGCAGCAAACCTACGATTTTCAGCTCTACACTCAGCCCAACCAGGGGGTCAGTGCCACATTGAACAATGGCCTGGCCCACGCCAAAGGCGTTTATGTTTCAACGCCTGACCTGGATGACATCATGCTCCCTCATTCGATCAGCACCCGAGTTCGCTATCTCGATGAGCACCCCAAGGTCGGCTGCGTTGGTGCGTTGATTGCCTATATGGACAGCGATGGCGTCGAGATAAAAACCCAGCACCGTAGCAAGGTGAAGAAGTTCAGTTTCGACGAGATCGTCAGTGACGCTGTGGTCATGGGGGCGCCGGGTGCGCTGTACCGGATGGAGGCGATGAAGGCTGCTGGCTTCTACGATCCTGCGATCAAGGTTCAGGATTTCCAGATGACCTTGCGTATTGCCAGCAAGGGTTACGAGATTCATGAGTTGCCGGTGGTGGTTACGCGCTATCGTCGGCATCCCAATAACTTGTCGCGGCGCTTCAAGGTATTGCTTGATGCCGACCTGCAGGCCATGGCGCCTTTTCAAGATCATCCAGGTTACGAGAAGGGCCGCTCGGTCCTGATTCACAAGGCCTTGAAGTACGCTGTGGTGTCAGACAAAAAGTACGCATGGAGCTTGCTGCGCTCCATTCCGTTGCGTCATTTCAACCGTACGACGTTCAAACGACTGAAGCGTCTCGTACTGCACCGTTGATGTTCATCCGCCTACAAAAACGATAACAACTGCACGCAAGGATCAACCTGTGAAGCTTTTCGAGATGCTGAAGGATCGCCGAGAGTACAAGCGACTGCGCGCGATGGACAGGCTTGAACGCAAGGCCGAGAAGATCCGCCTTAGATACCCTCGATACACCATCGGTACCGGAACCTACGGAATCCCCGAAGTGATTGAGTTCGGTGATGACACGGTGCTTAAAGTAGGTTCCTACACCTCGATCGCAGAAGGTGTGCAAATTCTCCTCGGCGGTGAACACCGCACCGACTGGCTGACGACTTATCCTTTCCCAGCGATGGTCGATGAAGTTCGCGACATCAAGGATTACGCCCCGAGCAAAGGTGATGTGGTCATCGGCAGTGACTGCTGGATCTGTACCAATGCAGTCATTCTCTCCGGTGTAACCATTGGCCACGGTGCCATTGTGGCAGCTGGTGCCGTCGTTACCCGTGACGTGCCGCCTTTCGCCGTGGTGGGTGGTAACCCCTGCAAGCAGATCAGGTGGCGCTTCGAGGAGGACGTTCGTGCCCTGCTGCTTGAGGCCGCGTGGTGGGATTGGCCGATGGAAGAGGTCAAGGCGGTGGCGAGAATGCTGTGCAGCACCGACCAGGAGGCATTCCTCGCCTACATCAGGACGCGCAAGGCCCAGTAATCATTTATGATCGCCCGCTTGGCCAGTAGCTCCTGCGGGAAAAGGATGTTGTGTGTTTTTCAGGTCTGTTCTGATCGCCCTCATGTTGGCGGTATCTGCTTGTAGCTCTCACTCCCCAAGTTCCGGGGTTTCTGCCAACAAGGTGGTAGCCGGTAGCTACAAGGTCAAACGTGGCGACACGCTGTACTCGATTGCCACGCGTCACGGCTGGAACTTCAAGGAACTGGCGCGCTATAACGGGATCAGCCCGCCCTATGCGGTTAATGTCGGTCAGACAATTCGGTTCGGCGGATCGAAAGCTACGTCACGAAACAGAACCACTACTGCCAGCAAGAGCAAATCGGTTGCCCCGGCCACCAAGGTGACGCTGCGCGGTTGGGCGTGGCCGGTACAGGGCGCGGTGATCGGTCGCTACTCTGCGGCGGATAAACTCAGCAAAGGCATTCGTATTGCCGCCACTCAAGGGCAACCGGTGTTCGCCAGCCTCGGCGGCAAAGTGGCGTTCGCAACGAATATCCGCGGCTACGGCAACCTGATCATCCTTCAGCATGGTCCCTCCCATGCCAGTGTCTACGGCCACAACAGCAAACTGCTGGTCAAGGAAGGGCAAACTGTCAGCAAGGGCCAGAAAATTGCCGAGGCAGGCGACCTGGATGCCGATCGCGTGCAGCTGTACTTCGAGATTCGCCAGAACGGCAAGCCGCTCGATCCGCTTAGTGTCCTGCCGGCCGCCAGTTGAATTACTGGTACTTGATCACGATGCCCTTGAGCTTGCGCCCTTCGACAGAATGTATGTCACGGTCCCACAGGGGGCCGCTGACATAGGCCGACAGTGGCTGGATACGGTCGTAGACCACAACGACGGCATCACCACCAATCTTGGCGGCTTCGCTGCGCAGTTTCTGTTCTACGTCGCTGATAGGCGGCGCTGGCTCGACACTGGCATCGACGAGAATCTCGCCCAGGCGCGTATGCGCACGCAAAGGTTCGCGGCGCAGCACTTCAACATGAGCTGCGTCGGTGGGGGCGGCGTGTTCAACGCCGACATATTCGGTAGTGCGGGCATCGATGCTGCTGCAGCCAGCCAGTGCCAGCAGCAGCGCACCTGACAAGCAGAGTTTACTGATTGTCTTCATGGCTTCTCCCCTTCGGTACCCGTTGCCCAATGCAACGCGACTCAACTGACAGTAGCTGCAATTGAGTCACTGGCAAGGGGTCGAAGGCGGGGCTCAGCCGAGTACTTCTCGCAGGCGATACCACATCATTCCCAAGGCCAGCAGCGGCGAGCGCAGGGCCTTGCCGCCAGGGAAAGTCATGTGAGGCACAGCGCTGAATACATCCATGCCTTGGCTATGACCAACATCGATGGCTTCGGCGAGCAGGCGAGCCGTCCAGTGGGTAACGTTCAGGCCATGGCCCGAGTAGCCTTGGGCGTAGTACACGTTAGGGTGCTGCGACAGGCGGCCAACCTGCGGAAAACGGTTGGCAGTGATGCCAATCTTGCCACCCCATTGGAACTCGACTCGGGTGTCAGCCAATTGCGGGAACACTTTGAGCATCTTCGGACGCATGTAAGCGGCGATGTCCAGCGGATCACGACCGGAGTAGTGACAGGCGCCGCCGAACAGCAGGCGGCGATCTGCCGTGAGGCGGTAGTAATCCAGGCCGACTTTCTGGTCGCACAACGCCAGGTTCTGCGGGATCAGTGCATCGGCCTGCGCAGCGGACAACTGCTCGGTGGCGATGATGTAGCTGCCAGCAGGAAGTACCTTGCCGCTCAGGCGTGGCTCCAGTTCTTCCAGGTGAGCATTGCAGCCCAGCACCAGGCTACCGGCCCGCACGCTACCCTGGGCGCAGCGCACGTGGACGGTGGCGCCGTGGTTGATCTCGATAACCGGGCTGTGCTCGAAAATCCGCACCCCCAGGGACGCTGCTACTTGTGCTTCGCCCAGCACCAGATTGAGTGGGTGCAGGTGGCCCGAACCGCGATCGATCAAACCGCCCGCATACAGCTTGGAATTGACCACTTCACCCATTCGCTCGGGCCCGATCAACTGGGTCTGGTGGCGGTAGCCCAAGGTTGCCAGGTGCTCCTGCTCGGCGCGAAATGCGGCGAACTGGGCCGGGGTGTTGGCCAGTTCGCAAAAGCCCCAGCGCAAGTCGCAGTCGATGCCATGTTCCTTGATGCGGTTGGCGACAACTTCAACCGATTCAATCCCGGCCCGCTGCAGATACTTCACGCCGTCCTGGCCAACGTAGCGGGCAAAACCTTCGACGTCGTGACCGATGCCGCGAATCAGTTGACCGCCGTTGCGCCCGCTGGCGCCCCAGCCTATGCGTCGCGCTTCGAGCAAGATTACCGACAGGCCGCGCTGTGCCAGTTCGATAGCGGTATTGACACCGGTGAAGCCACCGCCGATCACGCAGACATCGGCGCTAAGGTCGGAACTCAACTGTGGGTGTTCAGGCATCGGACCCACCGATGCCCGGTAATACGAGCTGGCATGTTGCGCAGCAGGATTGATCATGGCGTGCTGGTTCATTTGTTCGACTTCACTTTGCTCCACGAGCGTGTCATCAGGCGCATGATTTGCGGGGTAGGGGTGTTGGAAACGTAGAGTTTGTCCAGCACCTCCTGCGGCGGGTACACCTCTGGGTTGTTGACCAGATCGGCATCCATGTACTGCTTGGCGGCCGGGTTGGCGTTGGCATAACCGACAGTGGCGCTGACCTGGGCGATCACTTTCGGCTCAAGCAGATAGTTGACGAAGGCATAGGCCTCTTTTGGATTGCTGGCATCGGAAGGGATGGCCAGCAGGTCGAACCACAGGTTGGCGCCTTCTTTGGGAATGGAGTAGGCGATGTTCACGCCGTTGTTGGCTTCCTTGGCGCGGTTGGCTGCCTGGAAAACGTCGCCTGAGTAACCGAAGGCCATGCAGATATCACCGTTGGCCAGGTCCGACACATACTTGGATGAGTGGAAGTAGGTGATGTACGGGCGCAGGGTCAGCAGCTTGGCCTCAGCCTTCTTGTAGTCTTCGGGATTATTGCTGCGTGGGTCCATGCCCATGTAGTTGAGCATCGCCGGGAACAGTTCGTCGGCCGAGTCCATGAACGACACGCCGCACTTGCTGAGCTTTTTCAAATTCTCTGGTTCGAACATCACGGCCCAGGAGTCGATGTGATCGACGCCGAGCACTTGCTTGACCTTGTCGACGTTGTAGCCGATGCCGTTGGTGCCCCACAGGTAAGGTACCGAATGCTGGTTGCCGGCATCGTTGCTCTGCAGAGCCTTGAGTAGCACAGGGTCAAGGTTTTTCCAGTTGGGCAGTTGCTCGCGATCGAGCTTCAGGAACGCGCCAGCTTGGACCTGGCGCGCCAGAAAGTGGTTGGAAGGCACGACGACGTCGTAGCCGGTGCGGCCGGCCAGCAACTTGCCTTCCAGGGTTTCGTTGGAGTCGAATACGTCATAGATGACTTTGATGCCAGTGCTGCCCTGGAAGTCTGCCAGGGTGGTGGTGCCGATGTAGTCGGTCCAGTTGTAGACGCTGACGCTTGGCTGGGCTTGGACTGTGGCGCTGACCAGCAGTGCCAGGGTTGCACTTGCAACGGTTTTCAATGAACGCATATCGACCTCTTCGAATTGTTTTTATCGATGCTTGTTACGCAGCAGGATTTAAACGCTGAGCAGCAAGAACTCTCGCTCCCACGAGCTGATCACACGTTTGAAGTTTTCGTGTTCGGCCCGTTTGACTGCCACGTAACCGCGCACGAACTTGCTGCCCAGGTGTTGCTCCACGCTCGGGCAGTCTTCCATGTTGGCCAAGGCGTCTTCGATGGTGATTGGCAAGCGCAAATTGCGCCGCTCGTAGGCGCGGCCCTGAACCGGGGCGCTCGGATTGATTTTCTCGACCATGCCCAGGTAACCGCACAACAGGCTCGCGGCGATGGCCAGGTATGGGTTGGCGTCGGCACCCGGCAAGCGGTTCTCCACGCGCATTGCATCTGGGCTGGAGGTAGGCACGCGCAGGCCTACGGTACGGTTTTCCTCACCCCATTCAACATTCACTGGCGCCGAGGTATCGGGCAGGAAGCGGCGGAACGAGTTGACGTTGGGGGCGAACATCGGCAACACCTTGGGGATGTACTTTTGCAGGCCGCCAATGTGTTGCAGGAACAACTCGCTCATCTGGCCGTCTTCATTGACGAAGATCGGCTTGCCGGTGGCGATGTCCACCACGCTCTGATGCAGGTGCATGGCACTGCCTGGCTCGTCGCCCACCGGTTTGGCCATGAACGTAGCGGTCACGTTGTGCTTGAGTGCAGCCTCACGCATGGTGCGTTTGAACACGGTGATCTGGTCGGCCAGATCCAGGGCGTCGCCATGGCGGAAGTTGATTTCCATCTGTGCCGGGCCGTCTTCGTGAATCAGCGTATCGAGGTCCAGGCCTTGGGCTTCGCACCAGTCGTAGACATCTTCGAACAACGGATCGAATTCGTTGGCGGCATCGATCGAGAACGACTGCCGACCGCTTTCGGCGCGGCCCGAACGACCCAGTGGAGCCTGCAACGGCAAGTCCGGGTCTTCGCAACGCTGGGTCAGGTAGAATTCCATCTCCGGCGCGACGATTGGTTGCCAGCCCTTGTCGGCATACAGCTTGAGTACTTTCTTCAGGACGTTGCGTGGCGACAGCTCAATCGGGTTGCCCTGCTTGTCGAAGGTATCGTGGATCACGATGGCAGTCGGCTCGATGGCCCATGGCACCACGTATACGGCGGCCGAGTCTGGGCGGCAAACCATGTCGATATCGGCAGGGTCAAGCAGGTCGTAGTAGATATCGTCGTCGACAAAATCCCCGGTTACCGTTTGCAACAGCACACTTTCCGGCAGGCGCATGCCTCGCTCATGCAGGAACTTGTTGGTGGGTGCAATTTTGCCGCGGGCGATACCGGTCAGGTCACTGACCACGCACTCGACTTCGGTAATCTTGTGTTCTTTCAGCCAAGCAGACAGCTGATCGAAAGGGGCATTCATAAAGACCTCGTTATTGGTTTTATTCCGCGCCAGGACCTGCGATCAAGGCTGGCATGCCGTCTGGACGACTTCCCCTGCAGCGCGTTGAGGGCTATCTTGGTCGAGGTGTGCAGATCCATCTATCCACTTTTTCCAGAATTAAATGCACCAAAAGAGTGCATGACGAGCCGTTTATGACAGCGCCAAATCCGTTTCAGGTTCAGGCTTTCAGTACCGCTACAGTGATCGAGCAAGAGCGCGCCTCGCCCAATTGGAGCGTGCAATACCAGCAGATGTCGCCGGGGCATTTTGAGGGGCGTATACGCTGCCTGGAGCTTGAAGGCGTAGAGATCTACGAAGAGTCCATGAACACGCGGGTAGAGCAGAGTTTTCACGCTCCTAGCGGGGCCTTGACCTTCTGTTTTGACCGCACGGACAACAGCCTTTACTTGCTCAACGGTGAAAGCCGCAACATCTGGATTACGCCAGAGAACTACCAGGAAGTGGCGGTGGTGTTCGGCCCCGAGTTCGTCCAGCGCCACGCTGTGGATATCGCCAGGCTCGAAGGGCTGTTCATGGCGCCGCTCAACTCGAGGCAGACTGCATTGTTCGGCGGTTGGTTAAGCAGCACCTTGACCCGTCTGGGGCAGGAAATTGATCCGCCCAGCCGCGAAGCCCTGACCGAGCAGTTGCTTCAGGATTGCCTGTACATACTCGACAGCGCCAGTGTTTGTCTGGACCGCAGCGCATTGGGGCGGCGCACCGAAGAACGCACGATCATGCGCCGTATCAGCCAATGGGCTGCCGACTGCCCGGAAGAGACGCTCAACCTGCTGGAGTTGGCGCAGGTTGCCGAGGTGCCATTGCGTCAGTTGCAGCAAGCCTTCAAGACCTACACCGGGATGACGCCGGCAAACTGGTTGCGTTTGCGTCGCCTGAACAGCGCGCGCCGTGAGTTGTTGAGCGCTCGACCCGGTGCCAGCACCGTCGCGGAAGTCGCCATGCATTGGTCATTCTGGCACTTGGGGCGCTTCTCTAATAGCTATCAGCAATTGTTCAAAGAGCTGCCTAGTGAAACGCTGAAACGAACGCAGCAGCGCAACTGAGCCGACAACTGCATGGCATCTGACCCTGTCGGCCATAGGCCCTGCAGTGGTATGTTCTGTCCGATAAATGAAGTCGATAGATTGGAAAGACCATGCCAAGAGCCTCACACCAAGACCTGCGTCGCGCGTTTCGTAAACTTCTTGCTTCTCCCGCCTGTTACCACACGGCTTCCGTGTTTGACCCGATGTCGGCGCGTATCGCCGCTGATCTGGGGTTCGAGGTGGGCATTCTCGGTGGTTCGGTCGCTTCCCTGCAGGTGCTTGCTGCACCTGATTTTGCCCTGATCACCCTTAGCGAATTTGCCGAACAGGCGACGCGCATTGGCCGTGTGGCCCAATTGCCGGTGATTGCCGACGCCGACCATGGCTATGGCAACGCCTTGAACGTAATGCGCACGGTCACTGAACTTGAGCGTGCCGGAATCGCGGCGCTGACCATCGAGGACACGCTGCTGCCCGCTCAATTCGGGCGCAAGTCCACCGACCTGATCAGCATTGCCGAAGGTGTCGGCAAGATCCGTGCGGCGCTGGAGGCGCGTGTCGATCCCGAGCTTGCGATCATTGCGCGCACCAACGCTGCGTTGATTCCGGTTGAAGAAGTCATTGCCCGCACCGTGGCGTATCAGAATGCCGGTGCCGATGGCCTGTGCATGGTCGGCATTCGTGATTTTGACCACCTTGAACAGATCGCCAAGCACCTGAGCGTGCCGTTGATGCTGGTGACCTACGGCAATCCGCAATTGCACGATGATGCGCGTCTGGCGCAGTTGGGAGTGCGCATTGCCGTGGACGGTCATGGCGCTTATTTTGCGGCAATCAAGGCGACCTATGATTGCCTGCGCGAGCAGCGCCGCATCACCAGCAGTGCCTCGGACCTGAGTGCCACCGAACTTACCCATACCTACACGGTGCCTGGCGACTATATCGTCTGGGCTCGTGAGTTCATGGACGTCAACGAATAGGCCCATGGCCTTGCTGCAACAACTCTCAAAAATGGACAAGCGGAACAATTCATGAAGAAGACAGTAGGTGTACTTTCCGGGCTCGTAGTCGCCGTGGCAGCAGTTTGCACGGCGGGTGCCTGGTACACCGGTAAGCAACTCCCGGCGGTGCTCGACCAGGCTATGGTGCAGGCCAATATCCAGCTCAAACAGTCCGCTGGCAATATGACCGTGGAGCTGGCATCGCTGGATTCGCACCTGTTCTCGAGCACCGCGCACTACCGGGTGAAGGTCAAGGACATGGTGGTTGGCGATCAGCTCAAGAGCTTTGAGTTCGGCATCGTCGATCGCATCGAGCATGGTCCGTTGCCCTGGACCCGGGTCAAGGCGTTGAGGCTCATGCCAGTGATGGCGGCGAGTAACTATGCACTGGAAAAAGATGCTGTCACCGCTGACTGGTTTGCCGCCAGTGGCGATGTGGCGCCGGTATACGGGCAGAACAGTCTGGGTTACGACGGTTCCACCGATGGCACCCTGATCATGCCGCCCATGGAGTTGAAAGAGGCGGGTGTCACGCGCATAAAGTTCTCCGGATTGCAGGTGCAGGCGACTGGCACCAAGGATGCCGAGCAGGCCAGGTTCACCGGCGATTCGGCGAGCTTGATGTTGAACCTGGAGGACGCAGACGACGTGCCCATGAAGGTGGAACTCAAGGACTTGCGTGTGTTTGGCGACCTGACCAAGACACCCCATGGTTTCTATGTGGGTACCATGAACATGGGTATGGGAGAGGTCAGCGCGTTGCTGGGTGAGCAGCAGAAAGTGCTGTTGATGAAGCATCTTGAGCAAAACAACGAATACCAGGCTGACGGCGACAAGCTGTCCGGCACCATGGCCTACAAGGTTGGTGATATCAACTTTGATGGCAAACCGGTAGGTTCCGGAGCGATGCACTGGAGCATCAAGAATCTAGATGTGCCAGCCATGCAGGCGCTGGCTGCCTGGTACCAGACTCGTTTGCCCGAGTTTCAAGCGGCAGCTGCGCAGGGTGATGCACTGCCATCACTGCCGATGACCGACGCAGAAAAAGCTCAGGTCAGTGCCCATGTTCAGCAAATGCTGGCCGCCAAGCCGCAAATTGCCCTGGACGATTTCTCGTTCAAGACAGCCAACGGTGAAAGTCATTTCAGCTTGAGTGTTCAATTGGGCAAGCCGGCTTCGCTGGAGTTGCCGACGGCTGAGTTGTATCAGCAGATGATTACCCAGGTGCAGAGCAAACTGCAGGTATCCAAACCCATGATCGGTGACCTGGCCACATTGCAGGCACGCCTGGAAGGGCAAAGTGATGCGCAGGTGCTTTCCCAGCAAGCATCGCAGGCTGGCGAAATGGTCGGGATGATGGCGCTGCAGAGCCGGATGGCTACGGTGCAGGGCAACGATATCCTTGCCAATCTGCACTACGCCGAAGGCATGGTTGACTTCAACGGCCAAAAAATGACCGTCGAGCAGTTCGCCAGCTTGATCATGGCCCACCTCGGCGCAATGCAGCCGACGGAAGGCTGACGGCACGCCTTGGGGCGGCTTGGTCGTCGCCCCAAGACCTGTTTCACTAAAAAAACCTTTTGAATTCATCCGATTAACTGTAGCCTTCGGCATCCCATAAAAACCCGAGGCCGCAGAAGGTCTTTGGTTCCGCCTGCCATGTCATTGTGTACGTTGCCTGCGGAGCCTGTAGCCGATTTGCCAGGGCTCGGTGATACACTCGGCTTACGCGCACAAGCGCCTGCAGGTCCAGCGATCATGACCCAGATTTCCGAACGCCTTTTGGTGCAAGCCCACCTCGATGCCAAGCAGCCCAAGCCGCTGACGTCCGAGCAAGAGGCCGACTACCGCGCCGCCATCGCCGCCGAACTCAAGGCGCAGAACGCGGTGCTGGTTGCCCATTACTACTGTGATCCTGTGATTCAGGCACTGGCCGAGGAAACCGGCGGCTGCGTGTCTGATTCGCTGGAAATGGCTCGCTTCGGCAACAAGCACGAAGCCAGTACCGTTATTGTCGCCGGCGTGCGCTTCATGGGCGAGACGGCAAAAATCCTCAATCCCGAAAAGCGTGTACTGATGCCCACCCTGGAAGCGACGTGCTCGCTAGACCTGGGCTGCCCGGTAGAGGAATTCTCGGCCTTTTGCGACAAGCACCCGGAGCGAACCGTGGTGGTTTATGCCAACACTTCGGCGGCGGTCAAGGCCCGGGCCGATTGGGTGGTGACCTCAAGCTGTGCGCTGGAAATCGTCGAGAGCCTGATGGACAACGGCGAAACCATTATCTGGGGCCCGGACCAACACCTGGGGCGCTACATCCAGAAACAGACCGGCGCCGACATGCTGCTTTGGGACGGTGCCTGCATCGTTCACGAAGAGTTCAAGTCACGCCAGTTGGAAGACATGAAGGTGCTGTATCCGGATGCCGCGATCCTGGTGCACCCGGAGTCGCCGGAGTCGGTGATCGACCTGGCGGATGCAGTTGGCTCTACTAGCCAGCTGATCGCCGCAGCGCAAACCATGCCGAACAAAACCTTCATTGTCGCCACCGACCGCGGCATCTTCTACAAGATGCAGCAGCTGTGCCCGGACAAGGTGTTCATTGAAGCGCCGACGGCCGGCAACGGTGCTGCTTGCCGCAGCTGTGCCCATTGCCCGTGGATGGCCATGAACACGCTGGAACGCACGCTGCAATGCCTGCGTGAAGGCAGCAACGAGATCTTCGTGGAGCCTGCGCTGATTCCCCAGGCGATCAAGCCACTCAAACGCATGCTCGATTTCACCCAGGCAGCGCGGATGAAACTGTCTGGCAACGCCTGACGGGGTCGTTCACTCACTGTCTAGTGTAGGCGCCGGCATCGCCGCGAAGGACTGCCCTGCAGTCCCTCGCGGATAAATCCGCTCCCACACGGACGGTTGTTCTCAGCGCATCATGTCCTTGACCATCCGCTGCTGCTCCAGCAATTCGCGCTGACGTGCATCGATTTTCGATGCCAGCACAAAGTTGCTGCCTGCACGTTGCTTGGCATAGTCGAGTTGCTGCAGCGCCTGGTCGAAATCGCCCACCAGGGCGAAATATTCAGCGCGCGCCTGATGCAGGCCGATGGTGTTGCCAGAAAGCCCGCGCACTTCGGCAACGTCGTACCAGACATCCGGGTCATCCGGGCGACTCTTGAGCAGGGCATCCAGGGCTTTTTCCGCTTCAGGCGCGCGGTTCTGTTTGAGCAGCAGGTCAATTCGCGCCTGCTGCAGCGGGTAGTTCCCTGGATACAGTGCGCGCATGCGCTCGATCCGTTGCTGGGCATCGGTCAGGCGATTGTTGGTAACGTCGAGGTCGATTTGGGCCAGGTTGTAGGTGACGTCGTTGGGCGCCTTGGCCAGCAAGGGCTTGAGGGCATCTCGCGCTTCGTTGAGACGGCCACCTTTGATCAACGCCAGCGCCAGGCCGTAGCGGGCCGAGTCCAGGTTCGGGTTTTCATCCAGCTGCGCCCGGAAGCGTTTGGCTGCAAGGCCCGGAGTGCCCTCGTAGATCAGCGCAACGCGAGCTCGAATCAACTGGTAGCGCTGGCTGTCCTCAGTACCACCCTTGGGCGCTTGTTCGGCGCGGTTGCGGGTGTCGGCGATACGCGACTCGGTAACCGGGTGAGTGAGGAGGAATTCCGGTGGCTTGGCGTCATAGCGGTACTGGCGCATCAAGCGCTCGAACATGCTCGGCATGTTGCGTGGGTCGTATCCGGCTTTTTCCAGGTTGAGAATGCCGATGCGGTCGGCCTCTTGTTCGTTCTGGCGCGAGAAGCGCCGCTGTTCCTGGATAGCGGCTGCCTGGGTGCCGGCAATCGCGGCGATACCGGCATCACCGGCACCGGCTGCGGCAGCGACGATGCCCGCTAGCAACGCCGCCATCATCGGCAGTTGCATGCGCTGCTGGGCTTCGACACCTCGGGCAAAGTGACGCTGAGACAAGTGCGCCAGTTCGTGGGCCAGTACCGAGGCATATTCGCCTTCGGTCTGCGCGTTGAGGAACAAACCCCCGTTGACCCCGACAATCCCGCCTGGGGCGGCGAAGGCGTTGAGCTCGCGGCTGTCGATCAGGACAAATTCCAGGCGACGGTCCTGCAACTGACTGGTTTCAGCCAGGCGATAGACGCTGGTTTCGACATAGTCCTTGAGTTGCGGGTCATTGAGCTGGTTGATGTTGCCCCGTAGCAGGCTGAGCCAGGCACGACCCAACTGGTGTTCCTGTTGCGGAGAGACAATGGCAGAACTGGCGTCGCCAAGTGACGGCAGGTCGTCGGCATGACTGGGAAGCGCCATCAAACAGGCCAGCGTCAGCAGGGTAGGGCGCAGTAAATTCATGCACAAAGCTCTGGTCGACAAAGAACCTTACTGTAGCTGGCTCACACGTTGGCGACCAGTGGCGGTATTCTACGAAGCTTGTTCGAATGTGCCTGCCTGGAGTCCCTGATGAGCGATACCCTGACGTTTGACGCCGAACTCGACGCCTGTGGCCTGAACTGCCCGCTGCCGTTGCTCAAGGCAAAGATGGAACTCAATCGCCTGGCCAGCGGCGCGGTGCTCAAGGTGCTGGCCACCGATGCCGGGTCGCAGCGCGATTTTCGCACTTTTGCCAGATTGGCCGGTCATACGCTGCTGCTCGAAACAGCAGAAGAAGGTGTTTACACCTACTGGCTTCGCAAAGCCTGAGTTTTTTTCCTAAGGATCGTCAATGTTCAAGGTGCTTCGCGACTGGATGCAGCGCTACTTCTCCGATGAAGAGGCAGTGGTGCTGGTGGTCTTGTTGGTTCTGGCTTTTACCGCTGTCCTGACGCTGGGCGGCATGCTGGCGCCAGTGCTCGCCGGCATGGTTCTGGCGTTTCTCATGCAAGGCCTGGTCAATGCCCTGGAACGCCTGCATGTACCGACCCGCTATGCCGTCGGTATGGTCTTTACCCTGTTCATGGGCGCCTTGGCGGTGTTTTTGCTGGTGCTGGTGCCATTGCTCTGGCATCAGTTGATCACCCTGTTCAACGAGCTGCCCGGTATGCTTGGCAAGTGGCAATCGCTACTTTTATTGCTTCCCGAGCGTTACCCGCACCTGGTGTCTGACGAACAGGTGCTGCAGGCCATCGAGGTGATGCGTGGCGAAATTGGCAAGTTTGGCCAATGGGCACTGACCTTCTCGCTGTCGAGCTTGCCGCTGCTGGTCAACATCATGATTTACCTGGTGCTGGTGCCGATCCTGGTGTTTTTCTTCCTCAAGGATCGCGAACTGATTGCTCGTTGGGTCAGTGGCTACCTGCCGCGTGAACGCACGTTGCTGAATCGGGTGTCCGAGGAAATGAATCGGCAGATCGCCAACTACATTCGCGGCAAGGGTATCGAGATCCTGATCTGCGGCGTGGCGACCTACATCGCCTTCATCGCCCTGGGGCTCAACTATGCGGCGCTATTGGCGCTGTTGGTGGGGTTTTCGGTGGTGGTGCCTTACGTCGGCGCCGTCGTGGTGACCGTGCCAGTTACCCTGATCGCATTGTTCCAGTGGGGCTGGGGCGATCAGTTCATCTACTTGATGGCGGTGTACGCGATCATCCAGGCGTTGGATGGCAACGTGCTGGTGCCACTGCTTTTTTCCGAAGCGGTCAGCCTGCACCCGGTGGCGATCATTTGCGCGGTGCTGTTGTTTGGCGGGTTGTGGGGCTTCTGGGGGATTTTCTTTGCGATCCCGCTGGCAACCCTGTTCAAGGCTGTGCTGGATGCCTGGCCGAAGCAGGAGCCGGCAGTCGCGCCGTTGTTGTGAAAGCATCGTGGAGCCAGTCGGGCCGGCGCTTGTGACGGCTCCACTGGCTCCACGATTAATGACTCAGGCCTGGTTCAGCGCTTGCGCTTGAGCCAGCACTGCATCCACATGTCCTGGCACCTTAACCCCGCGCCACGCCTTGCGCAGCACGCCGTTCTTGTCGATCAGGAAAGTGCTGCGATCAACGCCCATGTATTCCTTGCCGTAAAGCTTCTTCAGCTTGATCACGTCGAACAGTTGGCACAGGGCCTCGTCTTTGTCGCTGATCAGCTCGAACGGGAAGGCCTGCTTGGCCTTGAAGTTCTCATGAGACTTGATGCCGTCGCGGGAAACACCGAACACCACGGTGTTGGCTGCTTCGAAGGCCGCATGTTGGTCACGGAAGCCTTGGCCTTCGGTTGTGCAGCCCGGCGTGCTGTCCTTGGGGTAGAAATACAGCACCACTTGCTTGCCTTTGAGATCAGCCAGACTGACGGTCTGGCCGCTGGTGGCCAGCGCCTGGAAATCGGCGACGGGTTGGTCGAGTTCAACGGCCATGGAAAGCTTCCTTACAGTGGGTTCTGTGGGCGCCAAGGTTCGATCAGCGCATCCAGGTTCAGGGCGTCGGAGAAATCCAGGAACTGGTCACGCAGCCAACTGATTTGCGTACCGGCCGGCAGGGTCACGGTAAAAGTGGCATTGAGCATGGTGCCGCCGGTTTGTGGCGCCTGGTAGGTGTCGCACGTGAGGTTTTCCAGTTCGACGTGGTGGTCGATGAAGAACTGGCACAGCTCATTGATGATGTCCGGACGATAGGCTGCGCTGACATAGGCCACGTAGGGCAGCGCCAGCGGGCGCACTTCAAGCTCGGCACTGCGTACCACATTCACAGTGAAGGTGTGCTTCTTGGCCAGGCCAGGCAGGGCTGCTTCGAAGCGAGCCAGGGCATCCCAACTGCCGGAGACTTGCAAGACCAGTGCGCTGCATTCGCCGTGACGGGTCAGGCGCGAGGTGACGACCGAGCAGCGATTGTCGTTACTGGCCCGGCACAGGATGTTGGTCAGTTCCATGGGATTGGCGCCCAGAGCACTGATGACAAGGAATTGTTCGCGAACGGTGGGGGTGGACATGCAGCATTCCTAAAGCGATGAGCGGTCGGTACCTGACGACTCAGAACGGCGGGAAGGCGTGGTCCCGGGGCTTCAGATCGAGGCTTTGGGCACTGCCTGCGCAGGTTGTCGGCAGCCCGGCGGGCCACTGTGTACCGATCAAAGAGAGAAGGGTAGCGAAAATGGTCGCCGAGGGGAATGCTCCAGCCTCCAGCTTTGCTTGTGCAAGGCCGATGGCGCCAGTACCATTACCGCTCTCTTTTTCCGGCAGGAGCAGTTTCATGATTGCGGGCAGTATGGTGGCATTGGTCACACCCATGGATGCACAAGGGCGTCTTGATTGGGACAGCCTCGGCAAACTCGTGGACTTCCATCTGGAGAAGGGCACTCATGCCATTGTCGCCGTCGGTACCACCGGCGAGTCCGCAACCCTGGATGTCGAAGAACATATCCAGGTCATCGAGTTCGTGGTCAAGCGTGTCGCTGGACGCATTCCGGTCATTGCCGGTACCGGTGCCAACTCTACCAGCGAAGCCGTGCACCTGACCCGCAACGCCAAGAAGGCTGGCGCCGATGCCTGCCTGCTGGTCGTCCCGTACTACAACAAGCCGACCCAGGAAGGCCTGTACCAACACTTCAAGCATATTGCCGAAGCTGTCGACATCCCGCAGATCCTCTACAACGTTCCCGGCCGCACCTCGTGCGACATGCAGGCCGAGACCGTGATCCGTTTGTCCAGCGTACCGAACATCATCGGTATCAAGGAAGCCACCGGCGACCTGAAACGCGCAAAAGCCATCATCGATGGCGTGAGCAAGGATTTCATCGTGTTGTCCGGCGATGATCCGACCGCTGTCGAACTGATCCTGCTCGGTGGCAAAGGCAACATCTCCGTCACTGCCAATGTCGCCCCGCGCGAAATGGCCGATTTGTGCGAGGCCGCCCTTGAGGGCAATGCCGAGAAGGCTCGCGCAATCAACGAAAAACTCATGCCGCTGCATAAAGACCTGTTCTGCGAGGCCAACCCGATTCCGGTGAAGTGGGCGCTCGTTGAAATGGGCTTGATGCAGAAGGGCATCCGCCTGCCGCTGACCTGGCTGAGCGAATCCTGTCACGAAACGGTACGCAAGGCGATGCGCCAGTGCGGCCTGCAGTTTTAATTGAGGACGTACACCGCATGAAGCGATTGGCTGGTCTTTCCGCCCTTGCCTTGATCATTTCCAGCACCAGTGGTTGTGGCTGGCTCTGGGGCGAAGAGGGTTACTTCCGTGACCGTGGCAGCGATTATCTGGAGGCCACTCAGAAGGCGCCGATGCAGCTGCCACCAGACGTCAGCAACGCCAAGCGTCTTGATCCGCTGCTGCCGATCCCGCGTAACGTTGCCGATGACAACGTCAGGGGCGAGTTCGAGGTTCCGCGTCCACAACCCCTGAGCGCCGGTGCCGACATCAGCGATTTCAGCCTGCAGAAGAGCGGTACTTCCCGTTGGGTCCTGGCCCAGCGTGCGCCTGCCGAAGTCTGGCCGGTAGCCCGTCAGTTCTTTGAAGACAACGGTTTCCGTATCGACGAAGAGCGTCCGCAGACCGGTGAGTTCAATACCACCTGGCAACGCTTCGACGAGCTTTCCGGTTCCATGGCCGGTCGTCTGGCGAGCGCTTCGAGCAGCCGCGACAACGAAGTGCGCACCCGTGTGCGTATCGAGCCGGGCGTGCAGCGCAACACCAGTGAAGTCTACATCGTGACCGTCGAGCGTCCGGCGGGCAGCACTGCCCAGCCTGATTTTCCGAGCAGCTCGCAGAACACCGGTGTCGACGCCATGCTGGTCGACGAGATGCTTGCCAGCATGACCCGTAGCGCCGAGAAGGGCGGTTCGGTGTCGTTGCTTGCCGCACGTGATTTCGATACGCCAAGCCGTGTCAGCCTGAGCGAAGATGGCAGTGGCAACCCGGTATTGAACCTGGGCGCCGACCTCGACCGTGCATGGTCCAGTGTCGGCCGCGCTCTGGAACAAGGCGAGTGGCGTGTTGAAGACATCAACCGCAGCCTGGGCTTGTATTACATCAACTTGGCCGAAAAAGCCGATGCCAAAGACCAGGAGCCTGGTTTCTTCAGCAAGCTGTTCGGTAGCGCGCCAAGCAAGGAAGAGCGCGAAGCTCGTGCCGAACGTTATCAGGTTCGCCTGAGCAAAGTTGGTGAAAGCGTCCAGGTTACCGTCGAGAAGAACATCAACACCGTGGCCCCGGCTGATGTCGCCCGCCGTGTGCTGAGCGTGATTCAGGATAACCTGGGTTAAGTGCGCTTCGCGGTTCTAGGAAGTGGAAGCCAGGGAAATGGCACGCTGATCGCCAGTGACAAAACACTTGTCCTGGTCGATTGCGGCTTTTCCCTGCGTGAAACCGAGCGGCGCCTGGCGCTGCTCGGCGTTTCAGCCCATCAATTGAGTGCGGTGCTGGTAACTCACGAACATGCCGACCATGTGCATGGCGTCGGTTTGCTGTCGCGGCGCTACAATGTACCGGTCTACCTCAGTCGTGGCACGTTGCGCGGTATGCGCAAGCCGGTCGAGGCCGCCGGGTTCCTGGCAGCAAACGAAACATTGCAGATCGGTGGCTTGAGTATCCGTGCGGTGGGCGTGACCCATGATGCGCTGGAGCCTCTTCAGTATGTTTTTGACGACGGTGGCCGGCGTTTCGGCGTACTCACCGACCTGGGTTCCTATGACGCATCCTTGTTGCAGAGTTACCAGGGCCTGGATGCATTGCTGATCGAGGCCAATCACTGCCGAGACATGCTCGGACGCGGGCCTTACCCAATGTTTCTCAAACAACGGGTGGGCGGCGACTACGGGCATTTGAACAACCACCAGGCCGCGCGCCTGGTGTCGGAGCTGGACTGGCAGAACCTGCAGCATCTGGTGCTGGCCCATCTCAGTAGCAAGAACAACCAGCCACAGCTGGCCCGGCAATGTTTCGTCGACACCCTTGGGTGCGACCCGGACTGGCTGCAAGTGGCCAACCAGGATTGCGGGCTCGACTGGCGCGAAATCGCCTAGCCCATCTTATTAGTTAGCAAGAGGAGCCCATCATGGAAAAACGTGAAGAACTCTACCGCGGCAAAGCCAAGTCGGTTTACAAGACCGACGACGCTGACCGCTTGATCCTGCTGTTTCGCAACGACACTTCGGCGTTCGACGGCAAGCGTATCGAACAGCTTGATCGCAAGGGTATGGTGAACAACAAGTTCAACGCCTTCATCATGCAAAAGCTGGAAGAAGCCGGTATTCCAACCCAGTTCGACAAGCTGCTGGGCGACAACGAGTGCCTGGTCAAGAAGCTCGACATGATTCCGGTTGAATGCGTCGTGCGTAACTACGCAGCCGGCAGCCTGGTCAAGCGCCTGGGTGTCGAGGAAGGCATCAAGCTGGAGCCTTCGACCTTCGAACTGTTCCTCAAGAACGACGAGAAGGGTGATCCGTTCATCAACGAATCCCACGTTGTTGCCTTCGGTTGGGGCACCGCCGAGCAACTGGTGAAAATGAAAGCCTTGTCGCTCAAGGTCAACGAAGTGCTGAACAAGCTCTTCGACGACGCCGGCCTGCTGCTGGTCGACTTCAAGCTGGAGTTCGGCGTATTCCACGGCGAAATCGTCCTGGGCGACGAGTTCAGCCCTGACGGCTGCCGCCTGTGGGACAAGGAAACCCGCAAGAAGATGGACAAGGATCGCTTCCGCCAGGGTCTGGGCGACGTGATCGAAGCCTACGAAGAAGTTGCCAAGCGCCTGGGCGTGCCGCTGTAAGCGGCAAGTTCACGCAAGCGCCTGATACCACGCGAATTTTTTTCGCAAACGGGCTTTGCCTTTGAGCGAACTGCTGGTATCATGCGCGCCACTGGAGAGATGCCGGAGTGGCCGAACGGGACGGATTCGAAATCCGTTGTACTGGCGACAGTACCTAGGGTTCAAATCCCTATCTCTCCGCCATACATCGAAAAGCCCCTGAAACCCAAGGTTTCAGGGGCTTTTTGTTTTCCGCATTTCAAGTAACTTTCCCAGAATTGCCGCCTATACAGCGCTGGGCATATTTTTGCTCCCCAGTCTTCAGTGACGTGGTATCAACCGTCTTGTCCCATTGCTTTACTCGCCTTGCAAGACAGCGCTCGATCCACACGCTATCGATTTTCCCCGCCAGTTAAGCCAGGCCTTGTCCCAGCCGGTTTCATGCGTGGTGCCGGGTATCACGATCGTTTGCAGGCATGCGGCTGGCCCTAGTTGATGCCGGTAAAACGTTTCGATCATCGTCGGCACTACCCGATCCTCTGCACCTACCAAGTGCCGCTGAGGGATCTGCGCCAGGCGCTGGCGATACTCCAAAGGGTCGAGTGAGCCGCGCAACGGCGCAAGCTGGTGTATCCGAACCCATTCTGCCGGACTCAAGTTGCCGGCCAGTGTCTGAACCTGAGTGATGTCATCGCGCCGAGAGGCCAATAGCAGTGCCAATGCGGCGCCACCGGAATAGCCAACAAGTTCGAATTCCCGGTTGTGAAAGCGCACTTTCAGTACATCCAATGCCTGATCGAGGCTTGCGACGACTTGTTCAGAGAATCGCCGGTTGGTCCACATTTCGGTCGTACAACGAGGCACGCTGACGAACTGGCAGGGGCGAGCGAGATAAATCGAAGGTGTTGGATCATTCAGCGCCAACCGCGCCACTAGCAGTTGCCTGGGGCTGGGGTCCATGCTCGGCTGTGTGGGTGTTGCCCAAGCGTGGCCATCACCTTCCAAATAGATGCGCAGTCGGGTGGGGGCATCGTGCTTGAGCGTCGCCATCATCGCCAGGGGGAAAGGATGGGTAGCCAATATTTCCGGATGCTGGCCGTGGGCGGATGCCAGCGCTTGAAGTGCCTGCTGAGGTGACTGGCAACCGCTCAGCACGGCACTGAACATCAGTGCCGTGCCTTGCAGGCAAATCCCAACCCAGCGCAGCGGGCTGAGTTTTGCCGCGGTCATCAGAAGTCGTAACGCACTTTGGCGGTGACAGTGTTGGCATCAAAGTCCGACTTGCCCACGTAGTCGTAGTTCAAGCCAACCGTTACGGCGCCCAAGTGATAGTCAGCGCCTAGACCCGCTTCATAGCTGTTGCGTACGGCACTGGCACCGCTGGTGACGAAGGGGGTGTTGCCCGAGATGAAGGTAGAGGTACTGCTGACTTCGTCACCGATAAAGTCGTGATAGGCCATGACTTGGGCTTGCGGTTCAAAGGTGCCGTTGCCCAGCGGGAAACTTCCGGCAACACGCAGGCCTGCACCCAGTTCCGCCACTTCAAAGCGCTGATCTTCGACTTTCAGTGCAGCAGAGCTGCCTTTTTCACGATAGCCGTCGATGTTCACCAAGCTGTATCGAGCGGCAATGCGTGGTTCAACCAGTACCGATGGCGAGACATGATAGGTGTAGCCACCCACCAGGTTCACACCAAACAGGTTGCTGTCGTAATCACCTTTGGCGGTCGTGCTGGCGATGCTGCGTTTGCTTTCGTTGTCGTTGATGCCGTAAGTCAGGCTGCCATCGACAAAGTAGTTGTCTTGCTCGAATCCACCGTACAAGGTGAAGGCATGGCCGTCGACTTTGGTTTTGTCGCCGCTCTTGCCGTTCACATCGGTGTTCAAGTAGCTATACGCGACACCCAGGGTCACCTGATCATTCAGTTTGCCGTCGGCACCAACCGCGATACCGCGGCTGTAGGCGTTGTAGCCTGCGACGTTGTCGCGCAGGTCTTGGCTGGCATCGCTGTACAAGGTTTGTACCCAGACACCCGCCTCCTTGAAGCCTTCACCCGAAGACATGCCGCGCGCGCCGGAGGTACGGGCGCTGGTAACGTTGCTGATGAGCGTCTGGCCAGTGGTTGCAGCCTGAGTCGCACCGCCGTTGACCTCAGGGGTCAGTTGTTCAGCCAGGGTACGCAGTGCTTGCGCGTCCTGCGATGCGTTGACGTAGGCCTGGAACACCTGATCCTGCGGGTTCAGCGTGGCCAACTGAGTGGCAACACTGCTGAATGCCGAAGCGGCGCGCTGGGCGTTGCCCGAACCGCCGATGTCCTTGATCACCTCACCCACTTGCGAGGACGATTTGCCGGTGACGGTGGCAATCACCTGATTACCTTCGACTGTATAGGTATCGACATTCAACAGCGAAGAACGGCTGCTGACCAGCTTGCCTGTCTCGGTCTGATTGTCCAGCGAATCAGCCTTGACCAGGGTGTAGGTGCTGCCGTTGGCGGTGAAATCTTTACCCTGGGCGGCCAGCGTAATGTGTGAGCCTTTTTCGAAGGTCGCCTTGCCGTCGACGCTCAGGACCGCCTTGTTGGCATTCGTCGCGTTGCTCAGGTTCAGATCCAGCGACGAACCATTGCCCACCACCAGATCACCCTTGAGCGAAGTGTGCGCATTAGCCAACTGCAGATGCCCAGCGCTGCCCGCGGTGCCGACAATCACCGGGCCATTGTCGAACATGCGGATGTTGTAGCCATCGACATCGGCGTTACTGCCTTTGAACACTGCATCGCCGGTGACATAAATGCGATCCAGATCGATCAGGTTGCCGGTAATAGAGCCGGCCTGCCAATCCAGTACCACTGCGCCCGATGCGTCGGAGGCGTCAATGGCTTCATCTTCAGAGGTGATGGTGCCTCGGTTGACCAGCGTCAGCGCGCCGCCTTGGCCGTCGCCATCGATGTCAAAGCCACCAATCTCAATGGCAGCATCGGTAGCCTGAATGAGTCCATTGTTGACCAATTGAGCAGATGAAGTGGAGAAGCTGACGCCATCGAGCTCCACGCCAATGGCGTCGGCGCCCGTAGCGATAATGCGGCCATTGTTCTCAATGCCACCAATGTCCACACGGTCGCTGTAAGTCGTGCCCGCCCATGAGTACTCGTTGGAAGTCACGTCCAGCGCAGTGGCATCCTCGCCACTGACTTGAATCAGGCCGTTGTTGATGAGCTTGCCGTCGATCTCGCCGCCTTCAAGCAGGATGCCTGTGGCGTTCTTGCCGTCTGCCAGAATCTTGCCAGTGCTGGCGTTGATCAGGTCGCCGTGCAGTTCCGACTCGCCCGAGAATTCCAGGGCACGGATACCGTCACCTTCAAACTCGTCGCCCTTGACGCTCAAGGTGCCTTCGTTGATCAGGTTGCCGTGGATAATGGCCGGGTCAACCAGCATCGCCGACACACCACCGCCACTCACCGCAATACTGCCCTTGTTGACCAGATTGCCGAATATTTCGGTTGCTAGGCCGAACGACGACGGGTCTTCGTCTTCACCTGCCATCGACAGATCCAGTCCATCAGCGTTATTGCCATTGGCATTTACGCTGGCATTGATCACCAGATCCTTGTTAAACGTCACACTGTTGAACTCAATAGCGTCCACATCGCTGTTGGAGGTCGTGAACGAGCCTTTGACTTCAACCTGCTCCGCATAGCTGCTTCGTTCGATCTGCAGGCCGGAGTTGGTCAGCGTCAGCGTCTGTGCATAGGCAGGTTGCGCTGCGGCGGCGATGGCAAGAGCAATGAGTGTTTTATGGAGTTTGACGACAGCCACTTTTTATTCCTTTGACAACCAATGTGAAATAGCTTCCTTGCATGGCTTCGCTTTGCCTTGATGGCCAATTGCCACTCTGGAGGTCGCGGAGTATAAATCCTGTGGTTTATCAGTGATATAAATTTTTGACGTCATGAGAATGACTCGGTTGGGCTAGCCTCGAACTCACGGCGTTCGCTCGACGCCCTATGTGAAAAGCCCCCGCCAATCATCGATTGGCGAGGGCTTTTGGTGTACGGGTTTTAAGTGTTCCAGGGCAGACAGGCAGGGAAACGGTTGCGATGAGCGCTAACTCTCCTCAGACCATCCACAGATGGACGGTGAGCAGTCCCCCTCCCATCAGCATGATGAAAAGACTGAAGGCCAGAGCGAATGGTTTCAGGCCCAGCGCCTTGAGCTTTTCCAGCCGGGTCTCGTAACCCAGTGCCGCCATCGCCATGGTCAGCGCGATTTGCCCCGCCAGAACCAGCCCACTGTGCAGTGCGGCAGGTAGCGTTACGTAACTGTTGAAAACGACCATCGCCAAGAAACCGAAAGCGAACCAGGGAATGGTGATTTTCTGCTTTTCGCTGCCGGCTGCGCGGGGCTGACGGGCGAACCACCATTGGCCGACGATCAGCAGAAATGGCACCAGCAACATCACCCTGACCAGCTTCACAATGACCGCATTGGCCAAGGCATCAGGTCCGACGGCAACACCTGCCGCGACCACTTGCGCCACTTCATGGATGGTCGCCCCGATGTACACCCCGAACACATTTTCGCCAAGGCCGGCCAACGGGTAGAGCAACGGATAAACGACCATCGCCATGGTGCCAAACAGCACCACGGTTGCTACCGCCATGGCGGTGGCTGCGGGGCGTGCACGAATCGCCGCTTCAGTGGCGAGCACGGCAGCGGCGCCGCAGATCGCGCTACCTGCACAGGTCAGCAGGGTGACGTCGCGGTCCAGCTTGAGCAGCCGTGTGCCAATGAAATAGCCAGCAACCATGACAACGGTGATCACGCCGGCATCCAGGGCAATGATTGCCGGTCCCAGCTTGAAGATTTGTTGAAGCGTTACTGACAAGCCGAACAGCACGATCCCGCCACGCAGCATCCACCGCGTACACACCTGCAGGCCCCGTTGTATGGACGCCAAGCCGCCGATCAACGGCAGGTTGCCGACGACGATACCCAGCAACAGTGCGAACACGAGCGGGCTGAAGCCGCTCTGTTGAAGCAGTGGAATACGGCTGAGCCCATATCCACCCAAGGTCAAAAGTGCGCTCAGTAAAAGGCCCCGAAACATGAAGTTGTCTCCTCTGTGACGACCTCAAAAATAGCCCTGTTTCGTTCAGATGAAAAAATGGTTATAACGATATAACCATTCGGAGAAACTGAAATGAACATCGGGGTTAGCTTCCGACAGCTGCAGGTCTACGTCACCGTGGCCAAACTCGGCACCATCGGCGCAGCCGCCCAGCGTCTGAACCTGTCACAGTCAGCTACCAGTCAGTCGCTGTCCGAGCTGGAGCGCCACTTGAACGTGCCGTTGTTCGAAAGAACCGGCCGCCGGCTGGTCCTCACCGAGGTTGGCTTGCGGCAATTGAGCCATGCCGAAGCGTTGCTGGACGGCTTGCAACGTTTCGTCGAGGGGGCCCAGGAGCCTGACGGAATTATCCAGGGCAACTTGTTGATTTCTGCCAGCTCGACCATTGGTACCTACCGGGTGCCGTTTCTGATCGACCGTTTTTCCGATCTTTACCCGGGTGTTTCGCTGCAGGCTCGCTTGCGAAATACCGAAGAGGTGCTTGCTGAGGTCTCGCGCCTGGAAGCGGATATCGGTCTGATCGAGGGACCGTGCACCGATGAGCGGCTGATGACGGAGTATTGGTGCGATGACGAGTTGGTGGTTGTCTGTGGTGCAGAGCATCCACTGGCTCGCGTCGGCAGGATCGATGATGCAGGCATCGCCACCCAGCCGTGGATAATCCGTGAAGCGGGATCCGGCACGCGATCGGTGCTGGAGTCTGCTATTGCCGGACATGCGCAGAAGTTGAACATACGCATGGAGCTCGGCCAGAGCGAAGCCATCAGGGAAGCAGTCAGGGCGGGGTATGGGCTGGCATGCTTGTCAAAGCTCAGTGTCATCGAAGACCTGCACCGCGGTTCGCTGGTGGAATTGAAGAGCAGCCTGAATCTCAAGCGGGCGTTCCATATCGTCTGGCATCCACAACGTTACCAAAGCCCGGCGTGGCAAGCGCTCAAGGTGTTTTTGCGCGAGCGTGCAACTGAGTACATGAGGTCCGAAAGCGTTGTCGGCAATTAATTCTGTACGGATTCGTTTGTAAGTTTATACATCGATCTGCGTGCAGATATGGAAGTTCGAAGGGGACTCAACTATCGCGAGTAACGATATGGCGAAATTCTTTCAATGCAGGTCATGATTTTTTTTAATTTCACTGACCCGATCCTGTTTGGCAGCCTTGCCATGAAAGTTGAAGCTGACCCATCTATTACGAAAAGTAAAAGTGCACGTGGCGATATAACCTGAAGGCCAACGCTGCTACGGTGATGGCGGGTTTGTTATACCCTGGTGCGCGCTTTCCAAGGATATGTTGATGACCTTACGCGAACTCCGCTATCTCGTTGCATTGGCGGAGCACCGTCATTTCGGTCGTGCTGCCGATGCCTGCCATGTCACTCAATCCACGCTGTCCACCCAATTGCGCAAGCTGGAAAACTACCTCGGCCACGTGTTGATAGACCGTCACGCCAAGCAATTCACCCTCACCCCCAGTGGTGAGCAGATCGTCAAGCGCGCGCGGAACATGCTTGCCGAAGCCGACACCATTCTCGCCCTGACCCGTGCGCGCCGCGACCCGCTTGAAGGGATTCTTACCCTGGGCATCATCCCGACCTTGGCGCCGTATTACCTGCCGCACCTTTTGCAGGCAGTAGAGGCCGCCCATCCCAAGTTGCAATTGGTGATACAAGAAAGCTTTACCGCTGATTTGTGCGAACGGCTGAACGAGCAGTCCATCGACTGCGCATTGCTGGCACTCCCGCGGCCGCTGTACCAGACGATGTTGCGCTCTGCGGAGTGTCTGCGATGCGAGGCGGCAGTGCAGGGCGGGCCGCGCCTGCTCGATCCTGAAGCCTATGACGAGCGAGTGCTGTTCGACGAGCCTTTCTGGGCGGCATTGCCGTTAGGGCATGAGCTCGGCGCCGGCAGCGATGTGGCGGTCGAGGCACTGAGCGATCTCAAGCTCTTGCTGCTTACCGATGGTCATTGTCTGCGCGGCCAGGCGTTGCAAGCATGCGGCATGAGTGAGGTGCAGGCAAACGATTCGGCAGACTGCCGGGCGGCCAGCCTGGAAACTCTGCAGCATCTGGTCGCTGCTGGCCGCGGATGTACCTTGCTGCCAGCCTTGGCGGCGATCAATGCCGACCGCAGCCGATTGACCGTGAAGCCGTTGCGTGGTGATGAGCATCGGCGCATTGGTCTGGTATGGCGTCGTACTCATCCACGCGCGCAAGAGTTCGAGCTATTGGCTGCGACACTCAAGCGTACAGCCCCCACCGGTACTAAACCCTGGCAGCTTTGAAGTTTTCACGGTGTAATGTTTGAACTTGCCGTGCGCTAAGTGTGTTTCCAGAACTTTCATCAATCAGGTTATCAATCGGCCCCGTTTATAACCTCAATTGTTCGAAAAACGGTGCGCAATTAAAGTTTGTGAAGCATATGCAATCCGGTAACTCCCGGTTTCATTGCGTACTTTTTTCCTGACTCGACGCCCGTTTTCAAACCCGGTTGATGATTGGCCTGGTTTACACACTTACAAGGATTAAGCCCCCATGCGCATGAAACAGCTGCCCTTGGCGATTGCCCTGATAGTTGGCTTTTCACCCATTGTTCACGCCGATAATACCGGCGCCGCCTCGTTGGCTGGCAAGCACCACCAGATGACCAACAAGGATTGGTGGCCCAATCGCCTGGACCTTTCCTTGCTGCGACAACACAACCCGGCCTCCAGCCCTGCCGACGCTGATTTCAATTACGCCAAGGCGTTCAACAGCCTTGACTTGAGTGCGGTTAAAAAGGACATCCAAGCAACCCTGACCCAGTCTCAGGACTGGTGGCCAGCGGACTACGGCAACTATGGGCCGTTCTTCATCCGCATGGCCTGGCACAGTGCCGGCACCTACCGGACGCTGGACGGTCGCGGTGGTTCTGACGGTGGCCAACAGCGTTTCGATCCACTTAACAACTGGCCGGATAACGTCAGTCTCGATAAAGCACGGCGCTTGTTGTGGCCGGTGAAAGAGAAGTACGGAGCGAGTATTTCCTGGGGCGACCTGATGGTGTTGGCCGGCACCGTGGCGATGGAATCAATGGGGATGAAAACCTACGGTTTCGGCGGCGGTCGCGAGGATGACTGGGAACCGGATCTGGTCTATTGGGGCCCTGAGAGCACCTGGCTCGGTGATGAGCGCTACCACGGCAAGCGTGAGCTGAACAAACCCCTGGCGGCCGTGCAGATGGGCCTTATCTATGTGAACCCGGAAGGCCCCAATGGCAAGCCAGATCCGCTGGCCGCCGCCAAGGATATCCGCGATACGTTTGCGCGCATGGGCATGAATGATGAAGAAACCGTGGCACTGATTGCCGGCGGTCACACCTTCGGCAAGGCGCACGGTGCGCACAAACCAGAGGGGTGCCTGGGCGCGGATCCTGCCAGCGCACCGACCGAGCAACAAGGCCTGGGCTGGAAAAATACCTGCGGCAAAGGCAACGCTGAAGACACCATAACCAGTGGCCTGGAAGGCGCGTGGACCTCAAGCCCTGCGAATTTCACCAATCAGTATCTGGCCAACCTCTTTGGCTGGACATGGGTTCAGACCAAGAGTCCGGCAGGTGCAATCCAGTGGATTCCATCCGATCCGTCGGCTGCGGTCATGGTTCCCGACGCACACGTCAAAGACAAACGCCATGCGCCGATCATGTTCACCACTGACCTTGCGCTGCGATTCGACCCCGCGTACGAGAAAGTTTCCCGTCATTTCCTGGATAACCCCAAGGCATTCGAACTTGCCTTCGCCAAGGCCTGGTTCAAGCTGACTCACCGTGATCTTGGCCCGCGTACCCACTACCTGGGAGCCGACGTACCCAAGGAAGACCTGATCTGGCAAGACCCGATTCCAGCGCTGGACCACAAGCTGATCGATACCAAAGACATCGAAGCCCTCAAAACCAAGGTTCTCGCCTCGGGCCTTAGTACCGGCGAGTTGGTACGTACTGCCTGGGCCTCGGCCTCTTCGTTCCGTGGCTCTGACATGCGCGGCGGTGCCAACGGTGCACGGCTGCGTCTTGCCCCACAGAAGGACTGGAATGCCAATAATCCGGCCGAGTTGAGCAAAGTGCTCGCCAAGCTCGAAGCGATTCAAAAGAACTTCAACAGCAAACTCAAAGGCGGCAAGCAAGTCTCGCTGGCGGACGTGATTGTGATTGCGGGTTCTGCAGCGGTTGAGTCTGCCGCGAAGAAAGGTGGATTCAACGTGCAAATTCCGGTAACCCTGGGTCGGATGGACACTACCCAGGACAAGACCGATATCAATTCCTTCGCGGTGCTGGAACCCAAGGCTGACGGTTTCCGTAACTACTACAGCGCTGACGCTCGTCTCTCGCCAACCGAAATGTTGGTCGACAAGGCCAGCTTGTTGACCCTCACTGCACCGGAGATGACCGTGCTTGTCGGTGGCATGCGGGCGCTCGGGGCGAATACCGATGGCAGCAAAAATGGTGTGCTTACTGCTCACCCAGGCACATTGTCCAACGACTTCTTCGTCAACTTGATGGACATGTCGACTGCCTGGTCGAAGTCTTCAACTGATGGCTTGTATGAAGGTCGCGACCGCAAGACTGGCGAGGTCAAATGGTCAGCCACGCCGGTCGATCTGGTCTTCGGTTCTAACTCGGAGTTGCGTGCGGTGTCCGAGTTCTACGCCGCAAACGATGCCAAGGAAAAGTTCGTCAAGGACTTCGCCAAAGCATGGACCAAGGTCATGAACCTCGATCGCTTCGACATCTGACAGTGGCTGAGCCTGTGCCGTAGCGCCTGTGCTTAAGGCCCTATCGCTGGGAAATACCACGGAGCCCTCGCAAGTCGCTGATTTTCGAGGGCTCTTTTGCGTCTGTCAGAGCCTCTATGCCGTACATGAATATTATCAATCGATAAATTATTGTGCGTGAGAAGTTATCGTCTGATAATTAACTTCGGGTCGCGGCGTTTCCGACCTTTCGCAACGACCTTGATCTCTTTACTCACTGACAGGCAGGGGAAGCTATGGGTGTACTAGCGCTCGACCATTTCACAATTCGAACCCGCCGTTGGGGTGAAACCGCTGATTTCTTCGAACGGGTCATCGGTCTCACGCCGGGACCTCGGCCAGGTTTCAGTTTTCCTGGATGCTGGATGTATGCCGGTGGCCGTCCGTTGTTGCACATCGCCAGTGTCGATGTTGACCAACAGGAGTTGCGTGCCTATTTGGGCGACAAGCCAGACAGCTACGGCTCCGGGGCGCTCGATCATGTGTCGCTGCGTTGCGAGGGGCTCAACCACGTTCAGACGCGCTTGCAGTCGCTGGGTATTGCCTTTCGTGAACGGGTGATTCCGGATATCGGCGAACATCAGCTGTTTCTCGAAGACCCAAACGGCATCACCATCGAGATGATCTTCGAGTACATACCTGGAAGCCGAATTGTCGGGCGCGCTATGCCGAGCCTGGCCCTAGACCAGACTCAGGCTGATGACTGATGTCGGGATTCAATAGAAGGCAGTTCATTCACGCTTTCGGGGGCGCGGCGCTGTTGGCGGCGGCGCAAGCCCGTGGCAATAAACTTGCGGGAAGCCAGCCCATGATTCGCCTTGGTGTAACAGATCTTTCCTTTCATCGTGCGACGGCTGCCGTTGTTTCCTTGGTATTGCAGCGCATGGGCTTTAGCGTGGAGCGTTCCTACGCGTTGCACGAGGCCAACTTTGAACGGCTGCGTGAAGGTTCGATCGACATGATCGCGTCCGCCTGGATTCCTTCCAGCCATGGCATGTACAAGGCCCGTGTTGAAGAGCAGGTTGCTACCCGTGAGATGGGGCTGCACTACCAGCCTTATGCGCTGTGGGGAGTACCGGACTATGTTCCGGCGTCCGAGGTGGACTCAGTCGAGGATCTGCTCAAACCCAGGGTGCAGGCGCGTATGCACAAGCTTATCCAGGGGATCGGGCCAGGTGCGGGTATAACGCGTTTTTCCCTGCGGATGATGGACGATTACGGCCTGGCTACGGCCGGCTATAGCTTTCGTACTGGCACCCAGGAAGAATGCGTCGGCGCATTCGAGGCGCTGGTGCAGGCGGGCGAGTGGGGCGTGGTCCCGCTCTGGCACCCGCAGTTTCTACATTTTCGCCATCGAATCCGCGATCTCAAGGACCCCAAGGGACTGCTGGGCAGCGTCGACCGCGCGGTACTGCTCGCTCGGGTTGATCGCCTCGGTGTATTCAGTACAGCGCAGATCCAGGTTCTGGACAACGTTCGCCTGAGTAACGCCATCGTTGCTGAGCTCGATTACGCAATCAACCGCGAGGGTAAAAGTGCCGACCAGGCCGCTGCCAATTGGTTGGACAACAATCCACAGGTGCTCGCTGCATGGCTCGCCCCGCTAGGTTGAGTCGTGCCAGCGATTCTCACGGCAAGGCATAGGTCAGAGGGTCACGGCGTCAGATCCTGATTGTAATGCAAGGCACCCTCCAGAAAGGCATTCACTCGGTGGGTGATCAATTCGCTCAGGTCTTCGGGAACGGGCATTTGATACACCCACTTGCGCACCCCCAGGTAGAAGAAACTGCTGTGGAAACCCCACAGCACTTCCATTTCCACTGCCAACTCGTGTTCAGTCGGCGGCTGAGTAAAATGCCGCTGATGGCGTAGTTCTTCATTGATCACCACGAAAGTGTCCTGATGCAGGCGCTGAAGATAACGCTGGTTCAAGCTGGGGTCTTGCAGCCCTGCGTAGAGAAAGATACGCACCCATTCATTGCTCAGAATTGTCTCGGTATAGCCAATGAAGTAGTCAATCAGGCGCTCTTTCAAAGGGCGGCTGCGATCTTTGAGTTGAAGCTCCAGGCCAGGGTCCCAGCGATTCATGAACACTTGCTTGTAAACCTGTTCAATCAACAACTGCTTGCTGGGGAAGTAGCGGTACAGCAGGGGTTGGGTAACCTGCAGACCCTTGGCAAGTTCTCGAGTGGTCAGGGCAAAGCCTTTTTCAGCGAAAAGGGCAATGGCCCTCTCAACCATTTGCTGCTGACGATCGGCAGCAGCAAGATTTTTCCGGCCAGCCGTAGCCGTCTTACCGGTAGCGCTGATTTTTGCCATTCTCGACCTTTGCAGTGACTCATATTGAACGCGTGACAGGATCATACCCGTTGACGTGTGCATGTGTTACGGGTCGCTACGCTTGCAGCGATGCCACCTGGCCTTTTATGCCAGCGTTTACAGGCGTGTGCCGATGTGGCCAGGCGTTGCATTTGTGACGCATTTGGCGCTTCGCAATATTTGCTGGCAGCCAGCCCTGGAATTTATCCCAAGCTTGCCGACACTCAAGCAAGGGACTTTTTCTTCGGGAGTGCCAACATGCACAGGACGTTTCAGGTTGTCGGTATGGCCATGCTCGTTTGCCTCAATGCAGTGGGTTCAACGGCAATTGCAGAGGCTCAGGGTGTGATCAGGTTTGCCGGGAGTATTGTCGAACCGACGTGTTCCACCTCCACCCTGTCGAGTGGTTGGCGCGTAGAAGGGTGTTCAGAAATGTCCCGCGGTACTGCAATCAATGTACGCGAGTTGAAACCGCAGGCGTCGGCCAGTTCCTTGGACAACGCATCGGTGCAGGTCAAGTTGGTGGCCGACAGTAACCGGGGCCTTTATTACGATCAGCTTTACACGCTGGTCGATAACTCAGGCAAGGCGGTCACCCAAGGCTTATACCTGATTACCCTGACCTCACCATGAGCCAACGCCTTGCTCATTCTCCAGCCGGGTCCCGGTAAGTCTGGCGAAACTCGCCCGGCGGCATGCCGCGTCGGCTTTTGAAGGTGCGATGGAACGAGCGCGGTTCAGTAAAGCCCAGGTACTGGGCGATGTCTTGTATCGGCAAAGTGCTGTGCAGCAGGTAGTGCTCGGCGAGCTCCTGGCGCAGATCATCGAGGATTTGTTGGTAGGAGGTATTGGCCTGGTGCAGTTGGCGTTGCAGGGTGCGTACCGATACCGAAAATTGCTCCGCCACTTGCTCCTTGCGTGGCAGCCCCTCCTTGAGCAACTGACGCAAAATGCTCTTCACGCGCTGCTCCAGCGATGCATCTTCGAGCGTGGCCATCAATCCTTGGGCGTGTTCCTCCAGGGTGCGCAACAACTGCGCATCGGCTTGGCGCAAGGGCAGTTGCAGGTAGGGCAGGGGCACCACAAGCGCTGAATAAGGCTGGCCGAACAGCACCGGGCAGTCGAAGAACTGTTCGTATCGGACGAGCTCGATATCAGCCGGCTGGGCATGTTCGAACCAAACTTGAGTCGGGGAAAGCTGGGTATCGGCAATCCAGCGCGCATATTGCAACCACGAGCCGAGGACGTTCTCCACCAGGTGACGGCGAATGCGTGGGCGTTGGTGGCGGCAATTCCAGATCAGGTGGACCTGTTCGCCCTGCATTTCGGCACGACTGACACCCATGTCACCGACCAGTTTCTCGAAGGGCATGATGCGATTCATGGCATCGCCCAGGGTCGCGCAGTTCATGGTGATGTAGCCCAACACGCTCCAGGAGTTGGGCAGCACGAATCGCGCTGAATTGAGGCCGAACAAGGGGTCGCCTGAGTGCTCGCAGAAGTAGTCGAGCAAACGTTCGTGGGCTTCGCCCGGCAGTCGCAGAGTATTGTCACTCAGTTGTTGGGCCTGCAGTCCGGCGACCGCCAATGCAGGTTCGATGGCCATGCCCAGTTGCTCGGCGTGGCGCACGTACTTGAGCAGGGGCGGAACCGAAGTGTAGCCAAGGGATTGCATGATCGGGTTCCTTTGATCGAGGCAGACTGGCACAGATAAAGACCCTGAAAGGTAATTTGAAACCACCGTTAAAGTAAATGGCTGGAGCGCGCTACGGCCCTTGGCTCAATTGGCTACTCCAGCTGGCTTGATGCGACCGTGACAGGCCTGGGCGGCTGGCTACTATAGGCGCCAGAACTATTACCTTATAAGAACCGCAAAAGGACACACGCATGCGACGCTGGAACGGCTGGGGGGATGCAACCACGGTGGTCGAACTGCCGGCCCAGGGCGCGGGGTTTCTCGCTGCGCGGGTAGGGGCGGGACGTGCACTGCCAGACGCCACCCTGGACACTGCACTGGCCCGGGTTCCGGCGTCACGCCTGGCGGCCCACAGGTTGTACAGCGTGGACGTTCAGGATCGCCTGCTGCACGCTCGCGGCCAGAGCCTGCCGGATTGGCTGGCACTGCGCGAGGGCGCGTTGGGGCGATACCCGGATGCGGTGGCGTTCCCGCAGAGTGTCGAGCATATCCGCCAGTTGCTGGCGCTCGCCCACGACCAGGACTTGTGCCTGATTCCCTATGGGGGCGGCACTTCGGTCGCCGGGCACATCAATCCGCCGTCATCCACTCGGCCGGTACTGACCGTTTCCCTGGCGCACATGAACCGCCTGCTCGATGTTGACGAACAGAGTCTGCTGGCCACCTTTGGCCCCGGCGCCACCGGGCCGCAAGTGGAAAGCCAACTGCGTGCCCGTGGCTACACCCTGGGGCACTTCCCTCAATCATGGGAGTTGTCGACCGTCGGCGGCTGGGTTGCCAGTCGTTCCAGTGGCCAGCAGTCGTTACGTTATGGCCGCATCGAGCAACTGTTCGCTGGCGGCACCCTGGAAACCTTCTCCGGGCCATTGGAGATCGCCACCTTTCCGGCCTCGGCTGCCGGCCCCGACCTGCGCGAAGTGGTGATGGGCAGTGAAGGGCGGTTCGGGATCATTTCCGAGGTCAAGGTAAGGATCAGTGCCCTGCCTGCCGACGAGCGCTTTTATGGCGTGTTCCTGCCGAACTGGGAGCAGGCCTTGCAGGCTATTCGGCAATTGGCCCAGGCACGCGTACCGCTGTCGATGCTGCGCTTGTCCAATGCCGTGGAAACCGAAACCCAACTGGCCCTGGCCGGGCATCCGCAACAAATCGCCTGGTTGGAAAAGTACCTGGCGTTTCGCGGTGCCGGTAGCGGCAAATGCCTGCTGACCTTCGGAGTGACTGGCAACCGGCGGCAGAATGCGCTGTCTCTCAGCCAGGCCAGGCAGCATCTAAAAGCCTTCGGCGGGGTATTCACCGGCACACTGCTGGGCAACAAGTGGGCGCAGAACCGCTTTCGTTTTCCGTACCTGCGCGAGAACCTGTGGAACGCTGGATACGTGGTGGACACCCTGGAAACCGCTACCGATTGGAGCAATGTCGACAACTTGCTCAACCGGATCGAGAGTAGCCTGCGCGATGGCCTGGCCGCTGAAGGCGAGCGGGTGCATGTGTTTACTCACCTGTCCCATGTATACGGTGAAGGGTCGAGTATCTACACCACCTATGTGTTCCGACCGGCAGAGGATTACCCGGCTACTCTGGCACGTTGGCAGGCGCTCAAGCACGCAGCCAGCCAGGTTATCGTCGAAAACAACGGCACCATCAGCCATCAGCATGGCGTGGGCAGGGACCATGCCCCTTACCTGCTGCGTGAAAAAGGCGAATTGGCGCTGGATACGTTGCAGGCATTGAGTCGCCACTTCGACCCGGCCGGACGCTTGAATCCCGGCACGCTGTTGCAGGAGTGACGGCATGAGCCAGGACTGGAATGGCGCTTGGCGCCAGCAGGTGTTGCCGACGCTGGCGCAGGAAACCTGGGACCTGATCGTCATTGGCGGCGGCATAAGCGGTGCCGGTATCCTGCGTGAAGCCGCTCGGCGTGGCTGGCGTTGTCTGTTGCTTGAGCAACGCGATTTTGCCTGGGGCACCTCCAGCCGCTCGTCGAAGATGGTGCATGGTGGTTTGCGCTACATTGCCAAGGGTCAGTGGCGCTTGACCCGCGACTCGGTCCACGAGCGCCAGCGCTTGCTCGATGAAGCACCGGGGCTGGTCGAACCCATGAGTTTCATGATGCCGCACTATCGCGGTGGCTTCCCTGGACCTTGGGTTCTGGGGGGGCTGTTGACGGTATACGACGCTCTGGCCAGGCGCCGCAACCACAGCTTTCACAACGCGCAACAACTGCGTTATCTGGCCCCGGGGCTCAAGGAGGACAAGCTGCTCGGCGGCACCTGTTTTATCGACGCCCTCACCGATGATGCGCGCCTGGTCATGCGCGTGCTGGCCGAAGCGCGGGCTGATGGCGCGCTGGCGCTCAATGGGCTACGTGTTGCGCAACTGCTACGTGAAAACGACCGGGTTTGTGGCGTTGAGGTTGAAGACGAAGAAAGCGGCGAGTTGCTGCAGTTGCGGTGTAGCGCCTTGGCAGTGGCAACGGGCGCCTGGGCCGAGCGCCTACGTCCCACTGATGCGCCGCCTCAGTTGCGTCCGCTGCGCGGCAGCCACCTGCTGTTACCCGGCTGGCGCTTGCCGGTGGCCCAGGCCTTCACCTTTTTGCATGCTCACGACCGGCGACCGGTGTTTGTGTTTCCCTGGGAAGGCGCCACGGTGGTTGGCACTACCGACCTGGATCACCACGAGGACCTGGACCACAGCGCGAGTATCAGCAGCGAAGAACTCGACTACTTGCTGGCCGCGTGCGCTCAACAGTTTCCCCAGGCCCAGGTGCAGGCTAACGATGTACTTTCGACCTGGTCTGGCGTGCGACCTGTGGTGGGGAGTGCCCACGGTACTGCGCAGGACAAACCGTCCAATGAAACCCGTGAGCATGTGCTGTGGTGCGAACCCGGTTGCGTGACCCTGGCCGGTGGCAAGTTGACCACGTTCCGACCGCAGGCCCTCGAGGTGCTCAAGGTTTGCGCACAGATGATCGGCCGTGAAATCAGCGATGACGGCGCCCCGGTTTTTGCCAAGGTAGCAGGGCAGCCGATTGCCGGACTCAATGGCCGCCAGTGGCGGCGCCTGGCCGGACGTCATGGCCGAGACCTGCCGCGCCTGGCGTTGCTGGTCGAACAGCTGGGCCACGCAACCGTCGGCGCCAGCGACACGTTATGGGCGGAGCTGGCGTTTGCCTGCGATGCCGAACTGGTCCTGCATCTTGATGACCTGTTGCTGCGCCGCACCCGTGTCGGCCTGCTCCTGGCGCAAGGGGCACAAGAATACCTGCCGGCCATTCGCCGCCTGTGTCAGCCCCGGTTGGGCTGGGGCGACCAGCGTTGGCAGGCAGAAGAACAACGCTACAGGGTTTTGTGGCAACGCCACCATGGTTTGCCGGATGCCACGCATTAATGCCCATCGAAGAGAGTTCCATGGATAACAACAAGAACAAGCGCTACCTGCTGGCAATTGACAATGGCACCCAGAGCGTACGGGCGCTGCTGTTTGACCTGCAGGGCAATCTGTTGGGCAAAGGCAAGGTCGAACTGCACGCCTACACATCGGCGCAACCTGGCTGGGCGGAGCAGGAACCTGATTATTACTGGGCCAAATTGGGCGAAGCCTGCCAGCAGTTGTGGCAGCAGACCGGCATCGATCGCACACAGATCGCCGGCGTGTCACTGACTACTCAGCGCGGCACGGTGATAAACGTCGATGCCCAAGGCAAGGCGCTGCGTCCGGCAATTCTCTGGCTCGATCAGCGCCAGGCCGAGGTTGAAGGCGGGATCAAGGGACCGTGGGGCTGGCTGTTCAAACTGGTTGGCGCGCAGGCTACCGTGGATTACTTCCGGGCCCAGGCCGAGGCCAACTGGATCGCCCAGCATCAACCCGAGGTTTGGGCCGCGACCGACAAATTCCTGTTGCTGTCGGGTTTTCTCACCCACCGCCTGTGCGGGCGCTTCGTCGACTCGGTAGGCTGCTGCGTCGGCTACTTGCCGTTCGACTTCAAGCGCCTGCGCTGGGCTGCGCCCTCTGATTGGAAGTGGCAGGCGTTGACGGTACGGCCGGAGCAATTGCCGAGTTTGTTCAAACCGGGCGAAACCCTGGGTCATATCAGCGCCGAGGCGAGTCGGCACACGGGTATCCCCGAGGGCACGGCACTGATTGCTGCAGGTGCCGACAAAGCCTGTGAAGTACTCGGTGCCGGTGTGGTCGATTCGTCCACGGTGTGTCTGTCCTATGGCACTACGGCAACCATCACCACCACCCGGTCGCGCTACCTGGAAATCATCCCGTTGATTCCGCCGTATCCGGCAGCGGTGCCGGATCAATTCAACTGTGAAGTGATGATCTACCGTGGCTACTGGATGGTCAGCTGGTTCAAGAACGAATTCGGCTTGCGAGAGATGCAACAGGCCCAGGAGCAGGGGCTGGAACCAGAGCAACTGTTCGATGCCCTGGTCAATGCAGTGCCGCCCGGTTCCATGGGGCTGATGTTACAACCCTATTGGTCGCCTGGGATTCGAGAGCCGGGCATGGAGGCCAAGGGCGCGATGATCGGCTTTGGTGACGTACACACCCGTGCGCATATTTATCGGGCGATCCTTGAAGGCTTGGCGTATGCGCTGCGACAGGGCAAGGAGAACCTTGAAAGACGCTCGAAACAATCAATCCAGCGCCTGCGTGTTGCCGGTGGGGGGTCGCAGAGCGATGCAGCGATGCAACTCACGGCAGACATCTTCGGCCTGCCGGCAGAGCGTCCGCATGTCTATGAAGCCTCGGGGTTGGGGGCCGCCATATGCTGTGCGGTGGGGCTTGGTCTTTATCCCGACTTTCCTACGGCAATCGGGTCCATGACCCGGGTCGGCACGGTGTTCATGCCCCAGCCTGAGGCGCAACAGATTTACCAGCGGTTATACAAGGAGGTTTACCTGCGTATGTACCGTCAGCTCAAACCGTTGTACCAGAGCATTCGGCAGATCACCGGCTACCCGGCCTAGTGAGCATCCTTGGGGGTGGGACTGACGTGTACAGAGAAAACCAAGCCCGTGCCTGAATGCCCACCCCGCGCTTACCGATTTGACACATTGCGGTGGCGCTATCGGAGAACTTTATTGGCGAGATCGGACAGTGTCAGGCGCAAGGGCGATTGTTAGGCTCAGCCCCCAAGCACATCCAATAAGAATTAAAATCAATGAAGCTCAAACTTCTCTTAGCGCTGCTTTGCGCGTTCGCTCCAGCGGCCTGGGGATGGTCCAATCATACGGTTGGCAGTTACCTCGCATTGCAGGACCTGGCGGCCTTGCGTGAAGCCTCTCAGGTTGAAGTCGAACCGCTGGAGCAGTTTCTCTCTGAAGAATACGACGCGATTGCCAAACTGCTCGATGAGCAGGAACGCTTCGCCCGCAAGCACTTTCCCCAGTACCCCTCTCGCCCCGACAACCTGCGATTGCCCGCAGCGCCAAGGGACAATCTGCGCCACGACTTTTTCACCGCTCTGCGCATCAATCCGCAGATCCATCTGGCCATGGTCATCCAGCCACTGCCAGGGCAGGACCAGCCCCAGCGTGCCCACCTCAAGGCCGAACAGGTGATGGTCGAGCAGACGCTGTCGCCATGGAACCAGCAGCGGTTCATGGTTGTGCAAGACGGTGAAAAAGTTTCGCCATTGGCGGTGCTTGCCACCGCTGCCGACGAGCCGGACTACGGTCACGACATCAACCTGTTCAGCGACAACAAGGGTGATGTCGCCGCCCTTTACGGCTTTGGCCCGCAGCCATTTGGCGATGAGCGCTTCCAGTACAGCTCGCAGGCTCCCTTTCACATGGGCTTCTTTCACGAGAATCCAGTGGTGTATGCCGCAGCCGGCTTTCTTGAGCGCAGTTGGCCCGATTGGCGCGCCTATCAATATCTGGGCCTGGCTCGGCTGGCTTTCGCTACCGGTCATCATTATTGGGGCTATCGCTTTCTTGGATGGGGTGTCCATCACGTCCAGGACCTGACTCAGCCTTATCACGCCAAGCCACTGCCCGGGGTGGGGCTGGCCAGTATGTTGCTGATGGAAGGCAAAGCCTTGGTTGGTTTTGATGGCGACAAGCATGCCTCTATCGAGCGCGTCGCTACACGTCACATGGAGGTGGAGAAGTATCAGGCCGCCTGGCTCTCCCAACTGCTGCGCAGCGCCCATCAAGTGCATCCGATGCTTCAGGCCTATGCCGATACCGCGCAAGACGCTGGATACCCTCCGTACTCGGTGGACTATTTGCGCCAGGTGGTCAGCGCGCAGTCCGCCGCCGCCGGGGCAGCGTTTGACCAGGTCATCGGCCAGTGGCTGGCCACGACGCCCGTTACCAGCAGCTTCAGTGCCGGCAACCACGTGACGCGCGAAGACTACGACCATCCGCAGCTCAATCAGCAACTGTTCCAGTTGCTCGGGAATTTTGGCGCACACAGTCGAATTTACGTTCGCGCCGGGCTGACGCCGCCAGCAGTAGCCAACACAGGGCAATAGCCGCTGTGCAGACACAAAAACAACAAGATCAACAAAGGGAGAAGCACACCATGGGGATGCGATTACGCCAGTCTGGCGCTGTGATGTCCGGGGTAGGGTTGGCAGGGCTGTTGCAACTGTTCGCGCTTGAGGGCGCACAGGCTGTCGAGTTCAAGGTGCTGGATAACCAGGTCACCGGCTCGCTCGACACGACCTTGTCGTATGGCCGCTTGTGGCGGGTGCAGGGGCGGGACAAGACCAACGATGACGTCAACACCAACGACGGCAATCGCAACTTCGATACCGGGCTGGTTTCCGAGGTCTACAAGATCACTTCGGAGCTTGAAGCCAACTATCAAAACTATGGTGTGTTCCTGCGCGGTAGCGCGTTCTATGACACCCAACTGATGGACAAACGCAACGACTATTACGGCAACAACAAACCGTCGCAACCAAGCCAGAACTACCCCAACGACGACCGCTTCACCGACGAAACTCGCGACATCGCCGGTAGCCACATTGAAATGCTCGACGCCTATGTCTATGGCAGTTGGGACGTGGCACAGATGCCAGTGACCGCCCGCCTGGGGCGCCAGGTGTTCAACTGGGGCGAGGGCATTTTCTACCGCGGCGGAATCAACACTACCAACCCGGTGGACGCGGCCAGGTTCCGCCTGCCGGGGGCTGAGGTCAAGGAAGTGCTGATTCCGGTGGAGGCGCTGAGTTTCAACATCGGCCTTACCGACAACCTGACCATGGAAAGTTTCTACCAGACCAACTGGAAAGAAACCCGCATCGACCCGGTCGGCACTTTCTACTCGCAGACCGACCTGTTCGCCGATGGCGGCAACACAGCCTACAACGACTTCACTGGCACAGCGCTGGATACACCTGTGCCAGGCTTTGGCAACGTGATCGGCATGTACGAGGCGCTGGGCAACAACCCGATGTTCAACCAGTTGCTGGGCAGCACCGGCCTGTACGCCAACGGCGTGACCCCGGCGTTTGGCAACACCTTGAAAGTCGCCAGCATCGGCAAGGACTTCAACGCCCGCAACGACGGTCAATTCGGTTTCGCCTTCCGCTACATTGCCGAGGAACTCAACAGCACTGAGTTTGGCCTGTACATGGTCAACTACCACGCCAAGGAACCCACCATTTCCGCTGACCTTGGTGGCTACCAGGGTATCGACATGGCCGCGCTGACCAACCTGCTGTCCGGACTGGCTGGCAGCCAGGCTGCGGCGCTGGCCCATGGCCTGGCCACCGCGGATGTGATGGGCAATATCCAGGCGCATCGGCGTTACGCCGAAGACATTCGCATGTATGGCTTCAGCTTCAACACCACCATTGGCCAGGCATCGGTGTTTGGTGAGTTGGCTTATCGGCCCAACCTGCCCATCGGTGTCGCGGCCACCAACGACTTGATCGGCGACTTGGCCAATGGCGCCGCGGCTGCTGCAGCGGGCCAGACCATCAACATTGGCGGGCAGATGGTTCAGCTCGACAGCCAGATCAACAACGCCGAGCGGGTCGAAGCCTTCAATACCTCGCTGGGCACTATCTACAACTTCGGCCCGGGTATGTCGTTCGACTCGGTTTTCGGCATCTTCGAGTTGTCCTCCGAGCACTTGCGCGGCAGTAGCCTGCACTACACCGCCTATGACGGCAGCAGCCGGTACTACGCCGGCTCCGGCAACTATTCGTATGTGTCCGGCGGTGATCGTGGCGATCAGGTCAACCGTAACTCCTACAGCTACACGGCGATGGTCAATGGCACCTGGAACGACGTGTACGCCGGGGTCAACCTCTCGCCTTACGTCGTCTACAAAGATGACTTCAAAGGCAACAGCTATCAGGCCGGCAACAACATTGAAGGTCGCAAGGCCTACACCCTGGGCATCAAGGCCACCTACCAGAACAAGCTGGAAGCCGAGTTGCAATACACCGAGTTCTACGGTGGTGGCCAGAACAACGGCATTCGTGACCGTGACAACGTTGGCTTCAACCTCAAGTACTTCCTGTGAGTGCCCAGACCCCAAGGCCTTCGGCCCGGTTTTTAATTCGGAGAACGTCCATGCTTCACACACCACGACTGCTCAAGACCACCCTGGCTTTGGTCCTGAGCCTGGCGGCCGGCGGGGCGCTGGCGGCAGTTTCGGCGCAGCAGGCCGAGCAACTTAAAACGACCCTGACGCCGCTTGGCGCAGAACGCGCAGGCAACGCTGCCGGCACCATTCCGGCCTGGGATGGCGGTATCACTCAGGCTCCCCAAGGTTATGTGCCAGGCAAGCATCACCTGGACCCGTTTGCCGCCGACAAGCCGCTGTTCACCATTACCAAGGCCAACCTGGAACAGTACAAGGATCAGTTGAGCGAGGGTCAGATTGCGCTGTTCAACAGCTACCCCGACACCTTCCAGATGCCGGTGTACACCAGCCGCCGTTCCGGCTCGGCGCCGCAATGGCTGTACGACAACACCTTCAAGAACGCCACCTCGGCGAAGTTGTTGGAGGGCGGCAATGGTTTTAGCGATGCTTATGGCGGCGTACCGTTCCCGATCCCCAAGGATGGTGTCGAGGCGCTGTGGAACCACATCACTCGCTACCGCGGCATCTACGTGGTGCGGCGCGCTTCCGAAGCGCCGGTGCAGCGTAATGGCAGCTTCGCGCTGGTCACTTCGCAACAGGAAGGGATGTTCAAGTACTACCGTCCGGGTGGGCAGTTCGCCGACCTCAACAACATCCTGTTCTATTACCTGACCTTCGTGAAAAGCCCCGCCCGTCTGGCAGGTGGCGCGACCCTGGTCCACGAGACCCTGGACCAGATCAAGGACCCGCGTCAGGCCTGGATCTACGACGCCGGGCAACGACGCGTGCGACGCGCACCGAGCCTGGCGTACGACACGCCGATTGCATCCTCCGACGGCCTGCGTACAGCGGACGACACGGACTTGTTCAACGGCTCGCCTGACCGTTACAACTGGAAGTTGGTGGGTAAGAAAGAGATCTACATCCCTTACAACAACTACAAAGTCTCAAGCCCGGATGTGAAGTACGCCGACCTGCTCAAGCAGGGGCATCTCAATCCGCAATACACCCGTTATGAGCTGCACCGGGTGTGGGTGGTGGAAGGCACGCTGAAATCGACCGCGCGGCACATTTATTCCAAGCGCGTGCTATTTCTCGACGAGGACAGCTGGGGCGCGGCGCTGGTGGATCAGTATGACGGTCGTGGGCAGCTGTGGCGGGTGTCGATGGGCTACCTGAAGAACTTCTACGACCTGCCCACCACCTGGAGTTCGCTGGACGTGTTCCACGATTTGCAAGCTCGTCGCTACTACGTGCAAAACCTGGATAACGAGGAAGCAGAGACTGTGGACTTCAATCAGCCGGTGCCTGAAGACGCCTACTTCATGCCGTCGGCATTGCGTCAGCGTGGAACCCGTTAACGCTTTGATCTGAACCGGGAAGACCGGACGCTGCACCGCCTGCGATGGATTCCTGACAGCGTGCGTTTGATCAAGACGCACCGGCGGTGAGTTCATCGCAGGTACCGCTGGCCACCACCTGGGGCAAGGTGATGGCAAAACCTGCTAATATGCCCCCTTTCAACAGCAAACCAGCCTATCGTCTTACGTAGGCTGGTCGCTTCGAAGTCAGACCTCCTACGCACTTCGTCGCCCCCTGCGGTGATGTCGAAGCGTCTCGCTGAAACCATGGGCATCCCCATCGTTACAGGCCATTCACATTGAAACTGGCACGGGTCGTTTTCCGGCGCCGGTCGCTTTACAGACAGAGCACGGTCCTTACGGGGCCCTGCGCTTTATTTGGGAACATACGATGACAGCCGTGATCAACACGCTCAATACCTTCTTCTGGGGGTATGTCCTGATCTATGGCCTGCTGGCCGCAGGTATCTACTTCACTGTCCGCTTGGGCTTTATCCAGTTTCGCCATTTGCCGGAGTTCTTCCGTTCGGTACTGCGTGCACCGGCCAATGACCCAAGCGGTATTACGCCGTTTCAGGCGTTGTGCACCAGCCTGGCTTCCCGGGTAGGTACCGGTAACCTTGCGGGTGTGGCCGTAGCCATTACCCTGGGCGGGCCGGGTGCGGTGTTCTGGATGTGGGTGGTAGCTTCGTTGGGCATGGCCACCGCCTATGCGGAAAGCACCCTGGCGCAGTTGTATAAAGTGCGCAACAGCAACGGTGAGTATCGCGGTGGTCCGGCGTTCTATATTGCCAAGGGGTTGAATGCCCCTTGGGCTGCGGTGATCTTCTCGGTGTGCCTGATTATCGCGTTCGGCCTGGTGTTTGGTGCGGTACAAGCCAACTCCATTGCCGATGCGACCCTTGGTGCCTTTGGGGTTCCCAAACTGACCACCGGTGTAGCGGTGGCGCTGCTGGCGGGCCTGGTGATATTTGGCGGGATCAAGAAAATCGCCCGTATCGCCGAATGGATCGTGCCATTCATGGCCGGTGCGTACCTGTTGGTGGCGGTGTACGTGATCGTCACCAATCTGGGCGAAGTGCCGGGTGTATTGATGCTGATCGTCAAGAGTGCCTTTGGCCTGGAGTCGGCAGTCGGCGGTGTCGCCGGGGCCATGCTCAACGGTGTCAAACGTGGCTTGTTCTCCAACGAAGCGGGCATGGGCTCGGCGCCGAACATTGCTGCGGTGGCAACGCCCAACCCGCACCATCCTTCCTCGCAGGGCTTTGTACAGGCCTTGGGCGTGTTCATCGATACCCTGCTGATCTGTACCGCCACGGCGATCATGATTCTGCTTTCCGGCGTAGTTCCTGGCCCTGAAATGACCGGTACACCGCTCACTCAGGCGGCCATGAACGTGCACATAGGTTCTGCCGGGCAGTACTTCATTGCGGTTGCGATTTTCTTCTTTGCCTTCACCTCGATCATCGGTAACTACACCTACGCCGAAAACGCCATGGTCTACCTCAAGCTGAACACTCGCCTGGGCCTGACGGTGTTGCGCTGTGCGGCATTGCTGATGGTGGTGTGGGGCGCCTATGAAAGTGTTGCCACGGTGTTTGATGCTGCCGATGCGGCGATGGGCCTGATGGCGACCATCAACCTGATTGCCATTTGCTTGCTGTCGGGTGTGGTGGTCAAGTTGACGCGTGACTACTTTGCCCAGAAGGCTGTGGGCACGCCGGAGTTCAACGCCAAGGATTACCCAGAACTATCGGGTAAGATCGACGCAGAAATCTGGGGCGCGGCCAATGGTACCGAGCAGCCGGTCGAGGCCTTGAAAGACCGCTAACGGTTAAAACACAGCTAAGGGCATTGCGATGATCGGCTTCACCTTTCGCCAGTTGGAGTATTTCGTCGCTGCGGCTGAGCAGGGCAGTGTCAGTGCTGCGGCACGGGCCAAGCATATCTCTCAGCCGTCGGTGTCGTTGGCGTTGTCGCAGTTGGAGGCCACGCTGGGTGAGAAGCTTTTCCATCGCCAGGTAAGCCGTGGCCTGGAACTGACGCCAGCGGGGCGCAAGCTGCTTGAGCAGGCGCGAGACATGCTCAGCCTTGCCGCCTCGATCAGCGGCAAGGGCATAGAGCAGGATGTGGTGCGCGGATCGTTGAGTCTGATCTGCTTTCAGGACCTTGGCCCCTACTATGCGCCGCGCCTGCTCAGCGGTTTTCGTCGACGTTATCCGGACGTCACCATAACGTTGCTGGAAGCTGACCTGGCCGAGGTAAACCGTCGCCTGGCCGATGGCAAGGCCGAGCTGGCGCTGACCTACGATGTCGGGCTGGATTCACCGATAGAGAAACGCGTGCTGGCGCAATTGACGCCCTACGCCTTGCTGCCCGCCGACCATCCACTGGCGTTGCAGGAGCGGGTATCCCTGGTGGATCTGGCCAATGAATGCCTGATCCTCGAAGACATCTCGCGAACCCGTGAGTACTTTCTCTCGCTGTTCTGGGCCCACGACCTGCAACCGGGATCGTTGCAATTGACCCAGACATTCGAAATGCAGCGCGGTCTGGTCGCGCACGGTTATGGCGTGGCGTTGTCGTGCACCCGGCCGGTGGCAGATTGTAGCTACGACGGTCAGCCATTGGCTTGCCGGCCGCTGCTCGAGAGCGTCAGCCCGCAGCCCGTGGTGTTGGCCCAGTCCAGTGCCATGCGCCCTTCGTTGGCGGCACAAGCGTTCCTCGACTGGGCCAGCCAGCAGTTTGTGGATTGATCAGCGGGTGAATGAGTCAGCCAGTGCAGGCACCGGTTGGCGTGCCACGAACAGCCAGTAACCCAGCGACAGCAACGCCAGCCAGCCGATACCCACATACAGCGCCATGCGGGTGTCAGGGAACCAGGCCAGGACGCCGAAAATGAACAGCATGAAGACCGCCGCGCAGGCCGGACCCACTGGCCACAGGGGCACGGGGAAACGTAATGCGGCGACTTCCTCGGCGTTCATGCCGCGGCGCATCACCATCTGCGACAGCAGAATCATCAACCACACCCAGACGATCGAAAAGGTGACCACCGCCGCGAGGATCAGGAACAGGTTTTCCGGTGCCAGGTAATTGAGCACCACGCCAAGCAACAGCGCGACGGCCATCACCACCACAGTCATCCACGGCACGCCAAAGCGCGACAGTTGCGCAAAGCTTGCCGGCGCCTGACCGTTCTGAGCCATGCCATACATCATGCGCCCGGCGCTGAAGATGTCGCTGTTGATCGCCGAAATCGCCGCCGAGATCACCACGATATTGAGCAAGGTGGCTGCTGAGCCAATACCCAGGCCACTGAAAATCTGTACGAACGGGCTGCCTTCGCTGCCGATCCGTGTCCATGGGTAAATTGACATCAGCACGAACAGGGTGAGCACGTAAAACAGCAAGATACGCAGGGGCACCGAGTTGATCGCCTTGGGAATGACCCGTTGCGGGTCCTTGGCTTCGCCAGCGGTAATACCGATCATTTCGACCCCGCCGAAAGCAAACATGACCACTGTGAACGAAGCGATCATGCCGCTGATGCCATTGGGGAAAAAGCCGCCATGGCTCCACAGGTTACTGATCGTTGCCAGTTGTTCACCGGAACCGCCCAGTTGGATACCAAACATCAGCACTGCTGCCCCGGCAAGGATCATCGAGACAATCGCGGTAACCTTCAGCAGTGACAGCCAGAACTCCATTTCCCCGAAGACCTTCACGCTGCACAGATTAAGGGCGCCGATGAACAACACGATACCCAGCACCCAGATCCAGCGGGGCGTCTCCGGAAACCAGAAGCTCATGTACACCCCGAAGGCGGTGACGTCGGCCAGGCACACCACCAACATGGAAAAGGCATAGCTCCAGCCGGTCAGAAAACCTGGGAAGCGTCCCAGATATTGACTGGCGTATTGACCGAAGGAGCCGGAAATCGGGTTGCGTACTGCCATCTCGCCCAGGGCGCGCATCATCATGTAGATGGCCGCGCCACCGATCAGGTACGCCAGCAGTACGGAAGGCCCAGCCAATTTGATCGCCGCCGCGGAGCCATAAAAAAGCCCGGTGCCGATAGCAGAACCGAGCGCCATGAAACGAATGTGGCGGGTACTCAGACCGCGCCGCATAGCGGAGCTGTTTTCGTTCATCCCAGGTAACTCCTCATTGTTCTTATTCTTGGATAGCAAGGCGCCTCAGGACACAGGCAAGGCTATTAACCGGTCAAATACGGGGGCTGACAACAGCTGCGCCATACAGATTGCCTATAGTGGCGAATAGGTAATCTGTGGTTTACCGCGCGGGCGACGCCACCCAATACTTTTGTCATTACAACAAGAGAGGTGGCCCCCGATGAATGCCGATATCGAACAGTTTCAGCGCGACGGTGCAATCGTGTTACGTGGCGTTTTCCGCGATTGGATAGAGCGCCTGCGTGAAGGCTTCGAACAGAACCTGGCTGCGCCCAGTGCCTTTGCTATCGAGAACGTTGGCAGTGGTGAAGGCGGGCGATTCTTCGAGGATTACTGCAACTGGCAGCGCATTCCGGCGTTCACGGATTTTGTCTTGAATTCACCGGCAGCGGCGATTGCCGGTGAGCTGATGCAGTCCCAGGCAGTGCAGGTGTTTCATGACCATATTCTGGTCAAGGAACCGGGCACCTCCAAGCCGACACCCTGGCATCAGGACCTGCCGTACTATTGCGTCGATGGCTTGCAGACCGCCAGCTACTGGATTCCCCTCGATCCAGTGACGCGTCACAACACCCTGAGCGTGGTGCTGGGCTCACATCAATGGCCCAAGCCGGTTCGACCCAAAAGTTGGGCCAGCAACAAGGACTTCTATGGCGCCCAGGACGCCGAGACGGGCCAGAGCCTGTTCATGGACATGCCTGATGTGGAAAACGGCGAGTATGAAATCATCTCGCCAGAACTGGAGCCGGGCGACGCGGTGGTGTTCGATTTTCGCACCGTGCATGGTGCTGCCGGTAACATTGGCGGCAATCGGCGCCGAGCGTTTTCGACGCGCTTCATGGGGGATGATGTGCGTTATGTACAGCGCCCAGGTCGAACTTCGCCGCCGTTTCCCGGTATCGATCTGCAAAACGGCGATCGCATGCGCGAGGACTGGTTCCCGGTAGTCTGGTCAAAACGTTGAGCCTGATGGCTAAAAACGAAGAGCCCCGCAGTGAGTCTGCGGGGCTTTTTTCTGTTGCCCTGGTGGTTACTGCTTCACATGGGCGACGATCTCGTCTTTGATCATCAAGCGTTTTTTCCGCAGTTGCGTAATCTGGTCGTCGGAGGCGCTACTGCTTTCTGCCTTGACCACTTCACCATCGATGGCATTGTATTTTTCGTGCAGCTCGCTGAGCCTTGCGTCGGTTTTTTTCTTGGCGTCGAACGCGTCCCTGGTCATGTTCAGGTCTGCGAGCAAATCGTGCTTGACCGGCATTTCTTCACCTCTCGGGGTTTGGGGTGGAAGTCATGAACTATCAGGATAGTCGTGTTTGTAGGGTTTCGTGATTGAGGTAGTCTGTTGCAACATTTCTGACTTCAGGACCTGCCCAATGCCTCATCTGCATGTGGAATACAGCGACAACCTGCGTGATCTGGATGTTGATCGATTACTGCTGCGCCTGAACCATACGCTGGTGGGGAGTGGTCAGTTTGCCGACGAACTGGATATCAAGAGCCGGGCAGTGGCGCTGGCCAGCTACCGGGTAGGTACGGCCTTGAGCGAGCGGGCGTTCGCGCATATCAAGCTTTCGATTCTCAGCGGCCGCTCGCCAGAGGTGAAGCGGCAGCTGTCGACGGCTCTGCTGGAGGTGCTTAAAGAGGCCGTTCCGGCAGTGGCAGGTGTGGATATACAGTTGTGCGTCGAAGTCCTGGATATAGACCGTGACTCTTATTCAAAAACGCACGTGCCTGCTTAATGCGTCAGGCATAACTAATGTGAAAAAATTGTAATTATCAAAAAGGCGCTCACCGACTAAATGTTAGCGTCTTTTTCACAAAAAATTGATCCCGTTGTCCTTAACGTTCGCTTGGTCTAAAGGCCGTGCCGCAATGGCACTCATTACCGAACAATAGCCAAGCGAGCGTAACGTGAAGATCAAACCACTGCGGGCCGAATGGGTCACTCTGCTCGCTAGTCTGTACCTGCTGATCGCCTTCAATTCGGTGCTCTGGCAGTATCTTTCCAGTGTAATTGAACCCGGTGTTTCCGGTGTTTTCCTGCGCCTCGCCTTCGCGGTGCTGATCTTCTGCGTGTTTAATTTGCTGTTGACCTTTGTAGCCTTCAAGGGGGTATTGAAGCCGGTATTGATCATCTTGCTTTTCGTTGGCGCTGGCGCGGCGTATTTCATGAATCAGTACGGTGTTCTGATTGATGTTGGCATGTTGCGTAATACCGTTGAAACCAATGTTGCGGAAGTGCGCGATCTGCTTTCGATCAAGCTTGGCTTGTATATATTGTTGTTGGCAGTTGTACCGGCTTTGCTGTTGTATAAAACACCTGTCAATTATCGCGTGTGGTATCGCGAACTATTCGCCAAGTTGATTTCCAGCGTGGCGTGTATTGCCTTGATCGGTATGGTGGCGCTGCTCAACTACCAAGGCCTGGCCTCACTGTTTCGCAACCATCATGAGATTCGCCTGATGGTTGTGCCGAGCAATGTGGTTGGTGCTTCCATGGGCTATGTAAAGGAGCGTATCGGCACTGCGGCCAAGCCCTTTGCCAAGATCGGCGAAGACGCCAAGCGTGATCCGTTGTGGAAGCATGAGCGCAAGTCTCTGACAGTGCTGGTGGTTGGTGAAAGCGCTCGGGCGCAGAACTTCGAGTTGCTCGGCTATGACCGTGAAACTACCCCGCAACTGAGTAAAGAGGCCGGGCTGATCGTCTTCAGTGATGTTCATTCCTGTGGAACCGAGACGGCAGTATCAGTGCCCTGCATGTTTTCCGGGCTCAGCCGCAAGGACTACCAGGCTAGCAAGGCCAAGAATCAGGAAGGTTTGCTCGATGTGCTGCAACGCGCGGGTTTGAGTGTTCGCTGGCGTGACAACCAGTCCGGTTGCAAAGGTACCTGCGACCGTGTCCAGTTCGAAGATGTGAGTAATGCCAAGGACCCGGTGCTGTGCACCAATAGCGAATGTCACGACGAGATCCTGTTGCAAGGCTTGGCATCGATGATCGACAACCTGCAGCAGGACACAGTCTTGGTATTGCACCAGATGGGCAGTCATGGCCCGGAATATTTCAAGCGTTACCCCATGCAATATGAGCGCTTTACGCCGGTTTGCCCGAGCAATGCGTTAAACCAGTGCAGTGAACAGAGCATTATCAATGCCTATGACAACACCCTGGTGTACACCGACCATGTATTGGCATCGCTGATCGACATCTTGCGCAGCAAGCAAGACACGGTCGACACCGCCATGCTTTATCTCTCCGACCATGGCGAGTCGCTAGGTGAGTACAACTTGTTCTTGCACGGTACTCCCTATGTACTGGCTCCGGAGCAACAGAAGCATGTGCCAATGCTGGCCTGGTTTTCCGACAGCTATGGCAAGGACTATGACGTCGATACCAACTGCCTGAACAAGACGCGTGACGAGCCCCTGAGCCAGGACAACCTGTTTCACTCGATGCTGGGGCTGTTGCACGTACGCACCGCCCTCTATGACCCGCAACTGGATATGTTTGCCAGCTGCCGGCCGACGCTTGCACAGCACTAAAACAACCCGCGGGCCAGGCAGGGATAGCGGTCGAGCGGTCTCCCGGCAATGGCCTGCGCCGTATATACTGCGCGCCATTGTTTGTGGGAGAGCCTTGTGGCCATCGAAATACACTGGATTTGCGACGACGCCAGCCTGGCCGAACATTGCCAGCAGTGGCGCAAGCTACCCTTCGTGGCAGTCGACACCGAGTTCATGCGGGTCGACACCTTTTATCCGATTGCCGGGTTGATCCAGGTCGGCGACGGGGCGCGTGCCTTTCTGATTGATCCGTTGCGGGTCAACAACTGGCAGCCGCTGGCCCAATTGCTTGAAGACACTCAAGTCATCAAGGTTCTGCATGCCTGCAGTGAAGATCTTGAAGTGCTTTCGCGCCTGACCGGCAGCCTGCCGGCACCGCTGTTTGATACCCAATTGGCTGCGGGTTACCTGAACCTGGGCTTTTCCATGGGCTACTCGCGTCTGGTCCAGGAAGTCCTTGGCATAGAGCTGCCCAAGGGCGAAACCCGTTCTGACTGGTTGCAGCGTCCGCTGTCGGAAACCCAGGTCAGCTACGCCGCTGAAGATGCGGTGCACCTGGCCGAGCTGTACGAACGTCTGCGTCCGCAGTTGTCGGACGAGAAAAACGCCTGGGTACTCGAAGACGGTGCCGAGCTGGTAGCGCAGTTGCGTCGGGAAATCGACCCCAACGAGCTGTACCGCGACGCCAAGCTTGCCTGGAAACTCTCTCGTGCTCAGTTGGCCGTGTTACGCGATCTGTGCGCCTGGCGCGAGCGTGAAGCACGGGCCCGCGATCTGCCGCGTAATCGCATCCTGCGTGAAAACGCTCTGTGGCCGATGGCCAAGACCCAGCCCGACTCATTGTCGGCACTGGCGAAGATCGAGGACATGCACCCGCGTACCATTCGTCAGGATGGCGAGTTTTTGCTCGATCTGATCAAGAAGGCTGCAAGCCTGCCCCCCGAGCAATGGCCCCCGGCGGTACCCGAGCCACTGCCAATCGAGGCTTCGGCATTACTCAAGAAGCTGCGTGCCATTGGCCAGGCCGAGGGTGAACGCCTGAACATTGCGCCGGAACTGATGCTGCGCAAGAAAGTCCTCGAGTTGCTGCTCAAGAGCGGCTACCCCTCAGGTCCTTATCAACTTCCCGATTCGTTGCGCGGCTGGCGCCGTGAGCGGATGGGGCAAGCGCTGCTCGACTGTCTGGCCAGCGCTGGAGATCCGCAATGAAACGTATCTGCTCGATCTACAAGAGCCCACGCAAGAACGAAATGTACCTCTATTTGCTCAAGGCCGACGGCCTGGAGCGCGTTCCAGAAGCTTTGTTGCCGTTCTTTGGCAAGCCGGTGCATGCCTTCGACCTGGTACTCACCCCAGAGCGCCAATTGGCCCGTGAAGACATCACCAAGGTCCTGGAAAACCTGGAGCAGCAGGGGTATCACCTGCAGATGCCACCCGTCGAAGATGAGTACATCGAACACCTGCCCGAAGAGTTGTTGCGTCGCAACGACCCGATTTGAGTCCAGCCGCTGTAATGCCGCCAAGCCACCGGGCCTGGCGGCCTTCGTTGTTTCTGCCAAGGTTGTAAACCATGCGTGTTTTGATCGCTGAACAGGATCATGCCCTTTACGCTCGCTTGCTGCGCGAAGCGGCACCGGCGCTTGAGGTCTTGACCAGTGGCAACTCGGCCGAACTGGCCGATTATGCCGCTCAATGCCCCGTGTGGCTGGGGCAGCCGGATCTACTGGCTACTCTGTTGCGCCAGGGCCATCAGCCGCAATGGCTGCAATCGACCTGGGCCGGGATCACGCCGCTGCTGGCTGACGGCCTGCAACGTGAGTACCGCCTGACCCGTGCAGTCGGCATCTTTGGCCAGGTGATGGCCGAGTATGTCCTGACCTACATGCTCGGCCATGAGCGGGAAGTCTTGGCGCGGCTGGTCAGTCAGGTCGAGCGTAAATGGGATGATCGGCCTGGGCGCAGCCTGGAAGGGCGGCGGGTGCTGATCGTTGGCACGGGCGACATCGGGCAGCGGGTGGCCGAGTTCCTCCTGCCGTTTGGCGTCAAACTTTATGGTATCGCCAGCCAGGCTAGAGAGCAGGCACCGTTCATTGAAGTGGCAGCCATGAGCGAGCTGGGGCGTCTGGTCGGCGAGGTCGATTATGTCGTCAACCTGTTGCCCGACACCCCGGCTACCCATGACCTGTACGATGCCGCGCTATTTGCGCGCTTCAACCCCGAGGCGTTGTTCATCAATGCTGGACGTGGCGTGGCGGTGGTCGATGGCGACCTTGTCGATGCCTTGAAGCTCGGCCATCTGGCCGGTGCAGTGATTGATGTTTGCCGCCAGGAGCCGCTGCCGGCACGTCATCCGTTCTGGACTGCCTGGGGGCTGCTGTTGACCGGCCACAGCTCGGCACCGACTTCGCCAACGGCGATGGTGCGTTTGTTTGTCGAGAACCTTCGGGCGTATCAGGCGGGTGAGGGGTTGCGCGGGGAAGTGGATTTCGTGCGCGGCTATTGACCGCATCGGCGAGCAAGTCCGCTCCCACAGCCGTGTTGCTAAAACCTGTGGGAGCGGGCTTGCCCCGCGCTAAGCTTACAGGCTGAAATCACCCTCGGCCGCCAGTTCGCTCAGCGGACGGCGCGGGCTTGGCACTTCACGGGCTTGCAGGGCTTCAGCCAGGCTGGCCTTGTCGCCCAGCTTGCCGATCGCCACGGCAGCGTGCAGGGCATAGCCTTCGGGGATTTTCAGTTCCTTGCGGGTCAGCTCCTGGTCAAAACCGGCCATGCCGTGGGTGTGCCAACCACTGATGCTGGCCTGGAGTGCCAGATGCCCCCAGGCGGAGCCGGTATCGAAGGTGTGCCACAGCGCTGGAGTTTCTTCGCTGGCGCCGGGAGCCGTGAAGGTGGTCTTGGACATCACGATCACCAAGGCCGAGGCATGTTGTGCCCAACTGCGATTGAACGGGTTGAGCAGGCTCAGGTAGCGCTCCCAGTTTGGCGTGTCGCGACGGGCATAGAGAAAGCGCCAGGGCTGCGAGTTATAGGCCGAAGGCGCCCAGCGTGCAGCCTCAAGGAAGCTCAGTAGGGTGGTTTCGCTGATCGGTTCGCCCGTGAAGGCGCGTGGCGACCAGCGCTTGATGAACTGATCGTCGATGGCATGTTCGGCAACACGAGGGTTGGCACTCATTGCAAGTTCCTGAAAGTGAGGAAAAGGTGGGGAGCAACTGCCGGCCAAACTACTGTGTCGAACCAACCCTGACAAGCGGTCTGGTGTTGACGCAAGACACGCCCTAGACTGGCGCCGCCGTACTGCGACGCCTCTATTGAAACAGGACCCCCGTTACATGAATGCCAGCGCCGAATCCTTCTGGAAGCGTAAAACCCTTGAACAGCTCGACCGCCAGGAATGGGAGTCGCTGTGTGATGGCTGTGGCCTGTGCTGTTTGCAAAAGCTTGAAGATGAGGACGACAGTAGCGTCTATTACACGCGTATCGCCTGCAAACTGCTGGATCTGCAATCCTGTCAGTGCAGCGATTATCCGAACCGGCTCAAGCTGGTGCCCGATTGCATTCAACTGACGCCGGGCAAGGCCGACCAGTTCAAATGGTTGCCGACCACCTGTGGTTATCGGCTGATCAGCGAAGGCAAGGACCTGCCAAGCTGGCATCACCTGGTTTGTGGTGATCGTGACCAGGTGCATAAACAACGTATTTCCCAGTCCGGACGCATGCTGAGCGAAAACAGCGTGGACGAGGACGACTGGGAAGATTATCTGATTTTCCGCGCCGGCTGAGCCGCCCAGGCTTAGCGGGTATCGCGTCAGTGGAACAAGGAGTTTCGGTATGCGGGTGCGTTGCCATTGGCTGTTGGTACTGACGGTACTTGCCAGTTCGCCAGCCTGGGCGAAGAAGGTCAATCTCGATTATCACGTTCGATTGCTCCCTCAAAGCGAGCAGGCCGAAGTGCGCCTGACCCTGGGGGACGGTGAGGCAGTGCGCAGCCTGGATTTCGATTTGGGCAAGGAGGGCGCCTACAGCGACTTCAAGGCCGACGGCCAGTGGTTGATGCAAGGTGATGGCTTGCGCGGGAAATGGCAGCCGTCAGCCGGCAAGAGCGAGCTGACCTACCGCGTGCGTCTGGCGCATCACCTCGGTAATGGCAACTACGAATCACGCATGACGGCCGACTGGGCGCTGTTTCGTGGCGACGATCTGGTCCCGCCGGCACGGCTCGACCAGCAGGACGGCACCGAACTGGTGTCGCGTCTGAGCTTTGACTTGCCTACTGGCTGGAGAAGTGTCGAGACGCCATGGCCACGCATCGGCAAGCAGCGTTTTCGCATCGACAATGTTTCACGTCTGTTTGATCGCCCCACCGGCTGGATGATCGCCGGCAAGGTCGGCACGCGGCGTGCGCGTCTTGGCGAAACCGAAGTCAGTGTGGCCGCTCCCCAGGGCCAGGGCATGCGACGCCTGGATAACCTCACCCTGCTGACGTTTGTGTGGCCACAACTAACGGCAGTGTTCCCGCGCAACCCGCCAAAATTGTTGCTGGTCGGTGCACGCGATCAGCTTTGGCGCGGTACACGTGCCGGGCACAACTCGATCTACCTGCACAGCAGTCGGCCACTGGTCAACGAAAACGGCTCAAGCCCATTGTTGCGCGAAGTGGTGCATGTGTTCGCGCAGATCAACGACCGCCAGGGCAGTGACTGGATTGGTGAAAGTATCAATGAGTATTACGCCATTGAGTTGCTGCGTCGGGCGGGCGGTATCGCCGACGATCGTTACCAGGCCCTGCAAGGTGGCCTGGAGCGGCGCAGCGCCAAGGTCACCAGCCTCAAAGGCGATCAGGTGGACGGTGCAGTGACTGCGCGCGGGGTGCTGCTGTTGCAGGCACTGGACCGGGAAATCCGCGTACACACCCACAATCAGCGCTCGCTGGATGACGTCGCGCGGGCGCTGATGCGTTTAAACAGTGTCAGCACCCAAGAGTTCATTCACCTTAGCGAAAGCGTGCTGGGGCGTGAATCCGAGGTGCTGTCGAGCAAGCTGTTGCGTTAGCTTTTCGGGTTTTTCAATGAATCGTTGCCGGTGACCGTGGCGCTGTGGGTCGCCGCTTCGGCACTGGCTTTTAGGGCTTCAAGCTCGGCGCCGCTGCGTTCGATCTTTGCGCGGATGTTGTCGAGGTCATTGCGGCCGCGCTCCAGCAGGCTCTTGACCGAACTGTGGCCGGTAATGCCACGCGCCAAGGCCACGCCGCCGATCGCCATTTGAATCAAGCCGAACAACCCGCCGCGGCGCAACCCCTTGCCAACCATCACGACACCGCCGGCCACGGAGCCTGCGCGCTCCCAGCCAGTCACGTTGGATGCGGGTTTGTCTTGCAGGACACGGATCGGCGTCTTGTTATCGGACATGGTCATTCTCCAGTGGGGGCGATGATAATCAAATGACCATCGCAGGCGCCGGGCTGTTCATTCGAATTACTTGAATTTTGGTCCGGAACGGGTGTTCAGGCCCTTGGCGAGCCGGTCGTACAACACCACATTGACCGTGGCGGCGAGGTTCATGCAGCCATTGGTCGGGATGTAGATGGTTTCTTCGCACCAGGCACGAACACTCGGATCGAGCGAGCCGTCCTCCGGGCCGAAAATATAGATCGCCCGGTCCGGGTGGGTGTATTCGGGTAGTGGGCGAGCCCCTTCGATCAGCTCGACCGCCACGGGTGTACAGCCCAGGGGAATGATTTTTTGCAAATCGTCGATGCCGATCAACGGGATGTCGTAGTGCACACGCTTGGTGTCGGTGACGAAATCTCGGGCACGCTCGTAGCGTTTACCGGTGTAGAACACCGAGTTGACGCCGTAGCAACCCGCTGCGCGCATCACCGAACCGACGTTCTCTGCTGACTTGGGGTTGAACAGACCAATGCAGCTGTACCGTTTGTTCGCCACGTGCCGGGGCCCTTCGCAAAAAAGAACGCGATTATACGGGCTTGCCGGCAATGTAGGGGGGCGGTTCAGTCTTTTTTCAGCAGGCCGGCCAGTCCCGCGAACGGGTTATGAGTGGCTTTGGCGATGCTTGGGCTGCTGGTAGAGCCTTCGCTGAAGTACTGCTGGTCGGTGTAGCGCGAGTGCTCGTTGTCGTGGCAGTACAGGCACAGCAGTTCCCAGTTGGAGCCGTCCTGTGGGTTGTTATCGTGGTTGTGGTCACGATGGTGCACGGTCAGTTCGCTCAGGCGCTTGCCGGCGAACTCGCGGGCGCAACGGCCGCAGACGTGCGGGTACATTCTCAGGGCTTTGTCGCGATAGCCCATTTCCTTGTCGCGCTTGGCGTCGGCAAGGATGCGGTCGAGCCGTGCGGTTGCAGCGGCGGAGGATGGCGAACTCATGGGATTACCTTTTCTCGGGCTTGTTACGGTTATGCCTTGAAGTTTAGCGTGTGCACGGGGGATTCGGACAGGCAAACCGCTTCGCTTGGGAGTAGCCTGTAAGAAGTTGCTACGAGGAGTCTGCGCATGCGCTTTTTGACCATCGCTGTCCTGTTCTTTGCCAGCCTGCAACTCGCAACGGCGGCCGAGTTGCAACCGCGACCGATAGCACCGGTACCTGGCGCGCCGGGAACGCCGACGCCAACACCCTACCCGCAGATCACCCCAAGCGCGGTACCCAGGGCAGGAGATGCACGGCCGGGCGCGCCGCTGCTACCGGCTATCAAAGTGCCTGTCCCGCCCAGGGACCAGCCGTTGCCAGGCCTGACGCCCCAAGACAGCAAGGCCAAGGGGAAGTCGGACTAGCACAGCCCGGCAAGGCTGCGCCAGCCCCTGGGGTCACACCAGGCCCAGGACCTTGAAGACAAAAGCGTATTCCAGCGCCACATCGCGCAGCCCCTGATAACGCCCGCTCATGCCGCCGTGACCGGCGTCCATTTCAGTCTTGAGCAGCAACAGGTTGTTGTCTGTCTTGGTGACGCGCAACTTGGCTACCCACTTGGCCGCTTCCCAATACTGCACGCGGCTGTCGTTGTAGCCCGCCACCACCAGCAGGGCAGGGTAGGCCTGGGCCTTGACGTTCTCGTACGGCGCGTAAGCCTTGATGCGTTCGTACACGTCGGGCTCTTCAGGATTGCCCCATTCGTCGTACTCGGTGATGGTCAGCGGCAGCTCGGGGTCGAGCATGGTGTTGAGCACGTCGACAAACGGTACTTCGGCGATTGCCGCCTTGAAGAGCGCCGGGCGTTGATTGAGCACCGCGCCAATCAGCAGGCCGCCAGCGCTGCCGCCACTGATGGCGAGTTGGTCCGCGCGGGTAACGCCTTGGCTAATCAGGTGTTCAGCACAGGCGATGAAATCGCTGAAGGTATTGTGCTTGTGTTCCTGCTTACCTGCCCGATACCAGGCTTCACCCAGCTCACCGCCGCCGCGCACATGGGCAATGGCAAAGGCCACGCCGCGGTCGAGCAGGCTCAGGCGGGCGTGGGAAAACCACGGGTCAAGGCTTTCGCCGTAGGCGCCATAGCCATACAGGTACAGGGGCACGGGCTTGCCCACGTCACTACGGCGTTGCACCAGGCTGATCGGCACTTGGGTGCCGTCAGCGGCGGTCGCCCAGAGGCGTTGGCTAACGTAGGCATCGGCGTCGAAGGGGCCCAGTACCGGGGTTTCCTTGAGTACCACCTGAGCACCCGTGGCCAGCTCCAGTTGACGTACCTGGGCCGGGCGGTTCAGGGCCTGATAGCGCAGGCGGATGCGCGAGCTGGCAAACTCCAGGGTGTCCTGCACGTACAGGCTATAGGCGGCATCGGGCAACTCGACCCGGTAAGGCGCCAGGCCTTGCGGGTGCACCTCGATAATCGGCAAGCCGCCTTCGCGCAAGCTCAGGGTCAGGGCGCTGGCGTTCAGGCTCAGGCCTTCGAGCATCCCCGTGTCGCGGTGCGCTACCAACAGTTGCCACTGATCGCGGACAGGCACTTGATCGCTCGCAGCCTGGTATAGGGCGAAGTTGATGCCGTCCTGGTTGGTGCGGATAAACCAGCGCCACTGGCCCTCGAGTTGACCGTGGTCGGGAAAGTACTCGTGACCTTCGACCCGTGGTGCCAGGCAGGTAAAGGCATCCTCCGGCCGTTCGGCGTCCAGTACCCAGGCTTCACTGGTGGTCTTGCTGTTGAGCAGCAGGATCAATTGGCGTTCGGAGCTGGCCCGGTAGCAGTGCAGGAAGAAGCGTCCGTCATCTTCTTCGTACACCACCTGGCAGCCTTCGCGCCCAAGACGATGCCGCAGCAGTTTATGCGGGCGGTGGGTGTCGTCCAGTTCGGCAAAGAACAGCGTCTGGCTGTCGTTGGCCCAGGTCATGCTGCCGTCGCAGTCCTCGAACGGCAGTTGCTCGATAGCGCCGCTGATCAGGTCCTTGACATACAGGGTGTAGATCTCATCGCCCGTGGTATCGAGACTGTAGGCCAGGCGCTGATGATCGGGGCTGACGTTGAAGGCGCCAAGGGACAGAAACCCGCCGTTGGCCAGTTGGTTGGGGTCCAGTAGCAGTTCTTCGTGGTTTTCATCGACTGTGTTGGAGTCATCGGCCGGACGCGGGCAACGGTAATGACGTGGGTACTCTTCGCCAGCAGTGGTGCGGCTGTAATAAAGCCAGGGGCCCCAGGGGGAAGGCAGCGACAAGTCGGTTTCCAGGATCCGGCCTTTGATTTCTTCGAACAATTGTTCGCGCAGGATCGCCTGGTCGGCCAGTTGAGCTTGCTGGTAGGCGTTCTCGGCGTTCAGGTAATCGATGACTTCTGTGCTGTCGCGTTCCTGAAGCCAGGCGTACGGATCAGCGCCTTCGGCCTTGCGGGCAATCGGGGCGTGGGAGGCTGTGGCGTCTGCGGACATGCGGGGATCTCTTGGCTGGGGGGCGCCTGCGCGCTGAAATGTGTTTATCATAAGCGTCTATTTGCCTAGCTTGCCACGGACACCATGACCGAGAACGACTATCTGCTCGCCTGGGGCCTTTACGCCCTGGCCGCCCTGGGTTGCCTGGCGGTGGGCTTTCGCCTTACCCGCTGGATGTGGCGTTGGCTGCGCGAACCCCTGCGGGTATTGATGGCAGTGCTGCTGCTGACCCCGACCATCATTGACCCGGTCAAGGAAAAATTTGCCCCGGCCATTGCCATTACTGCCCTCGACCTGCTGTTCAAGGTTGGCAACAACGTCTTGCGTGCCGCGGCTGACCTGGCGATGTACGGCATGATCGCTTTCGCGCTGTACGGGGTATTCGTGGTGGTGCGTTGGCCGCTGGAAAAGCGCGCCAGAGCCCGACGTGAGCAAGCTGAGGCAGCCGCCAAGCGCGATGCCGAGGAAGCTACACCCAGTGAGGCATTCGCCGCCGACAATCGCGACCGTTATCGCAATCCGCCTGAAGCACCACTGGGCGGCAACCGTTCGCGGGTTGAGCCGCGCTTGTAGGATTTGCCCCGGAGCAGCCAAGCATGTGTGAACTATTGGGCATGAGCGCCAACGTGCCGACCGATATCGTTTTCAGCTTTACCGGGCTGATGCAGCGCGGTGGCCGCACCGGTCCACATCGCGACGGCTGGGGTATCGGTTTCTACGAAGGCCGTGGCCTGCGCCTGTTCCAGGACCCGGCGGCAAGTTGCGAATCGGAAGTGGCCAATCTGGTCCAGCGTTATCCGATCAAGAGCGAGGTGGTGATTGGCCACATTCGCCAGGCCAATGTCGGCAAGGTGTGCCTGTCCAATACCCACCCCTTTGTGCGAGAGCTATGGGGTCGCAATTGGTGCTTTGCCCATAACGGCCAGTTGGGTCAGTTTCAGGGCTCGACCAGTTTCTACCGACCGATTGGCGATACCGACAGCGAAGCAGCGTTCTGCGACTTGCTCAACCGCATACGCGAAGCCTTCCCGGAACCGGTCGAGGTCGAAATGCTTCTGCCGGTGCTGGTCGAAGCCTGCGCCGAGTACCGTGGCAAGGGGGTGTTCAATTGCCTGCTCAGTGATGGCGACTGGCTGTTTTGCTTCTGCTCGACCAAGCTTGTGCATATCACCCGTCGCGCCCCGTTCGGGCCGGCGCGGCTCAAGGACGTCGACATGATTGTCGACTTTCAGGCCGAAACCACCCCCAATGACGTGGTGACGGTGATTGCTACCGAGGCGTTGACCGAGAACGAGACCTGGCAGCGCTATGAACCCGGTCAATGGGCATTGTGGCGCCAAGGCGAGTGCCTGGCCCAGGGACAACGCTAAGGGATAGTCCATGTTCAGAAGTTACCTGCGGTTGATACTGTTCACCTTCGGTTTGCTGGTGGGTGTGCAGGTTCCTGGTTTGATCAACGACTATAGCCAGCGAGTTGACGCGCACCTGCTTGAGTCTCGCGAAGGCCTCAAGGGCTTCCAGGCAACGGCGCAGCGTTTCTTCAATGGCGATTTGCAGGCGTTGGTTCGCCACTACCGCAGCAGTGACGATCCGGTGTTCAACAGCGATGCCAACAGCATCGAAAGCCTGTTGATCCGCAATCGCGTGTTCGAGCACGAATGGCAGATGCTGCAGAGCGGCTGGCTGGAGCGAACCTGGCACGTGCTGGTCAACGCCGATAGCCAGTTGCGTGAAGAAACCCTCAAAGGCTACAGCTACCAGATTCTCCTCGCACCCGAAGCGCTGGCCTGGGGGCTGAGCTGCGCCTTGGTGCTGGCGCTGTTGGTGGAGAGTCTGTTGTTGCTGGTCGGCTGGGTAGCACTTGGCGGGCGGCGCAAGCCGGTTGCCGAGAGCTGGCGCTAAACCAGTTTGATACGCTCGGGGCCGGCATTGGCGGCGTAACGTTCAAGCACATTGCGACACAGCGCTACCACTTCATCTACCAGCTCGACCCCGGTTTGCCAGGCCACCACCAGCTCCAGGCTTGGCGGTTGTTGCACCAGCGCCAGTTGGGTCAGTTCACCACGCGCCAATTCCTCGCTGACCAGCGCCGGGGGGAGGGCGCCGATACCGAAGCCGTCACGTAGCAAGCGGGTAATGGCTGCCACCGAATTCACGCAGTTCAAGCGCGGTGCACTGACACCTTCGGCCTGAAGCAGGCTAAGCACTTCTTGATGCGGTCGGGAGTTTTTCGAGAAGGTCACGATACGCTCGCGAGCAAGCTCGGCCAGCGAAGAAAAATCGCGGTTGTAGATGGACTGGGTGGCAACGATCCAGCCCATGGGATAGCGCGCCAGGTCCAGGCTACGGATCGATTCCTGACGCAGCAGGTCGGTTTGCAGAATGACATCGAGGAAGCCTTTTTGCAGTTGTTCGCGCAAGTTGAGTGCGGTATCGGCGACCAGCTCGATTTCGACCTGTGGGTAGCGCTCCATCAGTTCCGACACCAGCGGGCTCATCCAGGTATGGATCACCGTATCCATGACGCCCAGGCGCACACGGCCGACCTTCGCCCGATCGCTGTCCAGCGATTGCTTGAGCGCCTTGGCGGTGTCGAGCATCTGTTCGGCGTATTCAAGCACCTTGCTGCCTTCAGGCGTAAGGCTGACCCCACGCGAATCGCGCAGCAGCAACTTGACCCCAAGGTCCGCCTCCAGCGCGGCAATACGGCTGGAGATCGAGGCCTGGGTGGTGAAGAGCTTCTCGGCGGTCAGGCGAAAGCTCTTGAGCCGGGCCACCCAGACAAAGGTTTCGAGGAACTTGAGGTTCATGTGTGCTCACTGATCAATTTTTTCTTATGCCAGACCGCTGGTTTTTCTCATTGGACGTAACGGCGCCAGGGTCAAAAAATATCGGCATGGTTGCGACGTAGATCGCCGCCTTTAAAACAATACCAACAAGCTGAGGCAACCATGAACCCATCGGGCGTGCAGCAACAGACCAAATCCAGATCCGTGGCGGGACCTTTCGACTGGTACCGCAACATCAACAAGCAGGAACGCCGCACCTTCTGGAGCTGCAAGATCGGTTACGGCCTGGATGGCATGGACACGCAGATGCTCAGCTTTGTCGTTCCTACCCTGATTGCACTGTGGGGGATCACCACGGCCGAAGCCGGTTTGATTCACACCAGCACCCTGATCGCTTCGGCCCTCGGTGGTTGGATCGCCGGTATTCTGTCCGACCGTATCGGCCGGGTGCGCACCCTGCAACTGACCGTGCTGTGGTTCGCCTTCTTCACTTTCCTCTGTGGTTTCGCCCAGAACTACGAACAGCTGTTGATCGCTCGCACCCTGATGGGCTTCGGTTTTGGTGGTGAGTGGACCGCCGGCGCCGTGTTGATCGGTGAAGTCATTCGCGCCAAGGACCGCGGTAAAGCGGTGGGCATGGTGCAGTCGGGCTGGGCTATTGGCTGGGGCCTGACCGCGATTCTCTACGCGGTTCTGTTCACCCTGCTGCCACCGGAAGATGCCTGGCGGGCCCTGTTCCTGTTGGGGATCGTGCCTGCGGTGTTCGTGATTTTCGTACGACGCCTGGTCAAGGACCCGGAAGTCTACCGCCAGGCCAAGGCGGCGGAAAAAACCGAGGCACCGTCGCATTTCTATGAGATTTTCGCTCCCGGCATGCTTTTCACCACCCTTCGCGCTTCGCTGCTGACCACGGGTGCCTTGGGTGGGTACTACGCCATCACCTCATGGCTGCCGACCTTCCTCAAGAACGAACGCGGCCTGAGCGTACTCGGCACGGGCGGCTACCTGGCCATGGTGATCTTCGGTTCGTACGTAGGCTATGTGATCAGCGCCTACCTGACAGACCTCCTGGGGCGTAAAAAGAACTTCATTCTGTTCGCCGTGGGCTCATTCGTTATCGTGCTGCTCTACACCCAGATGCAGGTCAGCGATGGCGTCATGCTTTGGCTTGGCTTTCCTCTGGGCTTCTTTGCCTCGGGTATTTTCAGTGGCATGGGGGCGTTTCTCACTGAACTCTTCCCCACGCGTATCCGTGGCTCGGGCCAGGGCTTTTGCTACAACATTGGACGCGCCCTGGCAGCGTTCTTCCCGCTGCTGATCGGTATGCTCAGCCAGAAGGTGCCGCTGGGCCTGGGTATCGGCGCATTTGCCGCGGTGTCCTACGGAGTGGTAATTCTGGCAGCGTTGAGCCTGCCGGAAACGCGCGGCAAAGAACTTGAAGCCCATTAAGGCCAAGCCTGAAGGAGTTACAGACGTGAGCCGCCTACTACTGAATTGCGATATGGGTGAAAGTTTCGGCAGTTGGACCATGGGCCTGGATGCCCAGGTCATGCCCTTTGTCGACTGTGCCAATATCGCCTGCGGTTTCCATGCCGGTGATCCGGGCATCATGCGCAAAACGGTGGCCTTGGCTGTTGCCAGCAACGTAGGCATTGGTGCCCATCCGGCCTATCAGGACCTTGCAGGCTTCGGTCGTCGTTCCATGGCCTGCAGTGCTGAAGAAATCCGTGACCTGCTGCATTACCAGATCGGTGCGCTCGATGGCATCTGTCGCACCCAGGGCACGCGCGTTGCTTATGTGAAGCCCCACGGTGCGCTGTATAACGACATGATGGCCGACCCGCTCAAGCTGCGCGCCGTGCTGGAGGCGGTGAGCAGCTACGGTCGGGATTTACCGTTGATGCTCATGGCCACGGCTGACAACAGTGCTGCCCAGGCCTTGGGCGATGAGTATGGCGTCACGTTGTGGTTCGAGGCCTTTGCCGACCGTGGCTACGATGCCGCCGGGCACTTGCTGTCGCGGCGCTTGCCGGGCGCTGTGCATCATGACCCGGCGCTGATTGTCGATCAGGCCTTGCGCCTGGCTCGAGGCGAGCCGCTGATCGCCGTGGACGGCAGCGAACTGCGCCTGCACGCGCATACGCTGTGCGTGCATGGCGACAACGAAAGTTCGGTGGCGGCGGTGCAGCAGATTCGTGAAGCGCTCGATAGCCTGGTGAACTCATGAAGCAGCGCATTGAAACGGCGGCCATTGACTGCCTGATGGTGCGATTGTTCGAAGCTATCGATGAGACCAACATGCCCTGGATGCTGGCAGCGAGTCAGCGCTTGCGGGCTGTATTCGGCGCACAGCTGATCGATCTGGTGCCGTCCTATACAACCGTGATGGTGCATTTCGACCTCATGCAACTGTCGCCGCAGCAGGCCCGAATCCTGATTCGCGAAGCGCTGGAAAACCTGCAACCCGACAATGGCAGCGGTGGCAGCCTGCACGAAATTCCAGTGTGGTACGACCTCAGTGTCGGGCCGGAGTTGAGCTTGTTGGCGGCGCGCTGCAATACCTCGGTGGCCGACATCGTGCGTCGTCACAGTGAGCGCGAGTATCAGGTGTTCGCCTTGGGCTTCGCCCCGGGGTTTGCGTTCATGGGCCTGGTTGAAGAGGCGCTGGCGGCGCCGCGCTTGTCCACCCCACGCAAGCGCGTGGCGGCAGGCAGCGTGGGGATCGCCGAGCGCCAGACCGCTGCTTACCCTGCGGTGTCGCCTGGAGGCTGGAACCTGATCGGCCGCACCCCGAGCACACTCTTTGACCGTCAGCGGCAAGGCTACAGCCTGCTGCAGCCGGGCGATCGGGTGCGATTCGTGGCGGTGGATCGCGGCACCTTTATCAACCTGGGCGGCGACGATACCCCGCAGGAGATGTCGGCATGAGCCGCTTGTCGATCGAAGCCAGTACCGCGCTGTGCCTGTTGCAGGACGCCGGACGCTTTGGTGTGCGTCATCTGGGCGTGACCCAAGGCGGGGCGCTGGATTGGGTGTCGATGCGTTGGGCCAACTGGCTGTTGGGCAATGCTGCCGATGCTGCGGTAGTGGAAGTTACCTTGGGTGGTTTCAGCCTGGTGGCTGAGCAGGATTGCCACCTGGCACTTGCAGGGGCAGATCTGGATGCGCGCATTGATGGCCAGCCGCTCAAGCCCTGGTCCAGCTTCACCTTGGCGCGAGGTCAGCGTCTGCGCCTGAACCAGCCCTTGCAGGGCGCGCGCGCCTACCTCGCCGCACCGGGTGGGTTCGACGCTGTACAGGTCCTGGGCAGTTCTGCCAGCGTGGTGCGTGAGGCGCTGGGCGGTCTTGATGGTCTGGGCTCACCGTTGGCCAAGGGGCAGCAATTGAGTTACAGCAGCCAGCCCTGTGGCGGGCGAGAGGTGCCGCTGGCATTGCGCCCGCAGTTCAGCAACAACAGCCTGGACTTGCTGCTGGGCGCCCAGATTGGCGACTTCAGCGGCATGAGTCTGTTCGACGTCTTCAACCGTGACTGGACCCTGGACAACCGCGCCGACCGCATGGGCATGCGCTTGCTTGGCCCTGCCTTGCAGTATCAAGGGGCGCCGATGATTTCCGAAGGTATTGCGCTGGGCGCCGTTCAAGTACCGCCGGATGGCCAGCCGATTGTGTTGCTCAATGATCGCCAGACCATTGGTGGCTATCCGCGCTTGGGCGCGTTGACGCCGTTGGCACTGGCACGTCTGGCGCAGATGCTGCCGGGGAACGTAGTGAGATTCCGGCCAGTGGTGCAGGAGACGGCTTGGCAGGAACAGCGCACGTTTATCGAGAAATTTGGAAGTTGATGGATCGCTAGGCAAGCCCGCTCCGTCAGGAGCGGGCTTGCCCGGCGAAAATCATTACTTGGACAAGAACCGCATTCCCTCTTCCAGCCCTCTCAAGGTCAATGGGAACATCCGGTCTTCAACCAATTCGCGAACGATGTTGGTCGAGGTGGTGTAGCCCCAGGTGTCCTTGGGATATGGATTGATCCAGATGAGTTTCTTGTACTTTTCCATGAAACGCTGCATCCACACATAGCCGGCTTCTTCGTTCCAATGCTCGACGCTACCGCCTGGCTGGGTGATTTCGTAGGGCGCCATCGCCGCATCGCCGACGAACACTACTTTGTAGTCAGCGCCGTACTTGTGTAGCAGGTCCATGGTGGAGGTGCGTTCGGAGGTGCGACGCATGTTGTTCTTCCACACCGATTCGTAAACGAAGTTGTGGAAGTAGTAATATTCCAAGTGCTTGAATTCGGTCTTGCAGGCCGAAAACAGCTCTTCGCAGATTTTCACGTGAGCATCCATCGAACCGCCGATATCGAACAGTAGCAGCAACTTGACGCTGTTACGGCGTTCCGGACGCATCTGGATATTGAGCAAGCCCGCATCGCGCGCGGTGTGGTCGATGGTGCCGTCGATGTCCAGTTCTTCGGCTGCACCCTGGCGCGCAAACTTGCGCAAGCGGCGCAGTGCCAGCTTGATGTTGCGCGTGCCCAGTTCGACCTGATCGTCGAGGTTCTTGTACTCGCGCTGATCCCAGACCTTGACCGCCTTGCCTTGACGCTTGCCAGCATCGCCGACCCGAATGCCTTCGGGGTTGTACCCACCTGAGCCAAACGGACTGGTACCGCCGGTGCCGATCCACTTGTTGCCGCCGGCATGGCGTTCCTTCTGCTCTTCAAGACGCTTCTTGAACTCTTCGATGAGCTTGTCCAGCCCGCCCAGGGACTGGATCTGGGCGCGTTCTTCGTCGGTCAGCGAGCGTTCGAACTCCTTGCGCAACCAATCTTCCGGAATCAGTGCTTCCAGATGCTGGTTAAGGTTTTCAAGGCCCTTGAAGTAGGCAGAGAACGCGCGGTCGAACTTGTCGAAATGACGCTCGTCCTTGACCAGGATCGCCCGCGACAGGAAGTAGAACTCGTCCATGTCGGCGAAGGTGACCCGCTGTTTGAGCGCATTGATCAGATCGAGCAGCTCGCGGACCGACACCGGCACCTTGGCTGCGCGCATTTCATTGAACAGATTGAGCAACATGGCTATTGCCCCCTGGCTCAGCGGTTACCGCGACGGCTCATGAAGGCCAGGCGCTCGAGCAGTTGCACATCCTGTTCGTTTTTAACCAGGGCACCGGCCAATGGCGGGATAGCCTTGGTCGGATCGCGTTCACGCAACACGGCTTCGCCAATGTTGTCGGCCATCAGCAGCTTCAACCAGTCAACCAGTTCGGAGGTGGACGGCTTTTTCTTCAGGCCCGGCACCTTGCGCACGTCGAAGAACACGTCCAGCGCTTCGCTGACCAGGTCCTTCTTGATGTTCGGGTAATGGACATCGACGATCTGCTGCAGGGTGTCGCGGTCGGGGAAGGCGATGTAATGGAAGAAGCAGCGGCGCAGGAAGGCGTCGGGCAGCTCTTTTTCGTTGTTCGAGGTAATGATGATGATCGGACGGTGCTTGGCCTTGATCGTTTCGTCGGTCTCGTAAACGTAGAACTCCATCTTATCCAGTTCTTGCAACAGGTCGTTGGGGAACTCGATGTCGGCCTTGTCGATTTCGTCGATCAGCAGAATGACCCGCTCCTCGGCTTCGAAGGCTTCCCAGAGCTTGCCCTTTTTCAGGTAGTTGCGTACGTCGTGTACCTTGTCGACACCTAATTGCGAGTCGCGCAGGCGGCTTACCGCGTCGTACTCATAGAGCCCCTGGTGGGCCTTGGTGGTCGATTTGATGTGCCAGGTGATCAGTTTGGCGCCAAAGGACTCGGCCAACTGTTCGGCGAGCATGGTCTTGCCGGTACCGGGTTCACCCTTGACCAGCAGTGGCCGCTCCAGGGTGATTGCCGCGTTGACTGCCAGTTTCAGGTCGTTTGTGGCGACGTATGTGCTGGTGCCTTCGAACTTCATGAACCGATCCTCTAACGTAGCGCCGGGGTGCATGGCCCCTGGCAGAAAAATTGTCATGCACGACTATAACGCGGGCTCTGGTCGACTGGGAACGCAGACGGTCCATTCAGTCTCTGAATAGCCCGTCACTTGTTGACTTGGTCAGACTGGGGAGGCGCTTGCTCGTAGCGTGCATTAAAGGCCTGGACAAAGCCGTTGCGCAGAATCTGCAGGAACGCTTCAAAGGCGCTGATATCACTTTTATGCACGCTGCCGCTCAGTTCTACACGGGTAGCGAATTGGTTCTTGCGCTGGTTTTTCAGTACCGTTTCGGTGCCGCCTACCAATGCTTCCCAGATCGAGCGGAAAAAGCCTTTGTCTTCGTTTTTTACATCCTGCTGCCAGTTGAACACGTCGACGTCGCGCAACAGGGGCTTGATGTAACCGGTAAGGCGGCCATTTTGCGCTTCAGCCTCGATGACCAGGTCGCCGTGTCCGGCATTGAAATCGAACTTGCCGTAGGCACTGGCAAAGTCGTTGAGCTTGCGCAGTTGGATGCCCGTGGCACGCAGGCGAAACTGGAAGTCGTCGAAGTCACTGAACGGGTCGAACGTGGCACTGCTTTGCACCTGTGCATCGCCCAGCAGCCGGGCCTTGCCATTGAAGCGCGCATCGCGCCGGCCCTTGAGGTCTTCGACGTTGGTCAGGTTACGGATGCTGGCATCCAGGTGGGTGGCCTTCAAATCGACCGGAGGCTTGGAATTGAAGTTGTTGAAGGTCAGGGTGCCGTTATCGATACGCACCTCGTTCAACGTAATGGGCAGCAGTTTTTCCAGTTGCTGACGCCAGTCGGTCCCGCGCCCGGTCTGCGATGTTTGCCGGGAACCGCCGTCGACGAAATTTAGCTCGGGACGCAGGAACATCACCTCGGCGACGACCGCATGCTCGTACCATAGCGAGCGCCAGCTGACCGAGAGGTCGATCATGGGTGCCTGCAGGAAGGGCACAGGCACCTTGCCGGTGGTCTTGACGATGGTCAGGCCGTTGATCTTGTAGGCGCCGCGCCACCAGGCAAGATCAACGTCGGTGACGTGCCCGCGGTAGTCGCCCATGTCGGCAAGTTTGTCGTTGAGGTAATTGCGTACCAGCACTGGCAGGCTCAAATGCAGGACCAGCAACAGCAGGACAAGGCTCAATAGTCCCCATAGGGGCCAACGGTAGTGGGGTTTCATCGACGATGGTTCCGGTCAGGGGTATTGATCGGTTGACTGCGGGCAGCCCCAGGGGTTCGCAGTGATGGACGCACCGGCCTGGCAGGCTTACCCTTGGAGTTTTCCCTTCGGTGCAAAAAGGACCCCGCGATGAGCCGTATCTTTGCTGACAACGCGCACTCCATCGGCAACACGCCGCTGGTGCAGATCAATCGCATCGCCCCGCGCGGCGTGACCATCCTGGCCAAAACGGAAGGGCGCAATCCAGGCTATTCGGTCAAATGCCGGATCGGCGCAAACATGATCTGGGACGCTGAAAGCAGCGGTAAGCTCAAGACTGGCATGACTATCGTCGAGCCAACCTCGGGCAACACCGGAATTGGTCTGGCCTTCGTGGCTGCGGCGCGCGGTTACAAACTGATGCTGACTATGCCGGCCTCGATGAGTATCGAGCGCCGCAAGGTTCTCAAGGCGCTGGGGGCTGAACTGGTGCTGACCGAGCCGGCCAAAGGTATGAAAGGCGCTATCGAGAAGGCTGCAGAGATCGTTGCCAGCGACCCGGCGACCTATTTCCTGCCTGGCCAGTTCGAAAACCCGGCCAATCCGGCAATTCACGAAAAAACCACCGGCCCGGAAATCTGGAACGATACCGACGGTGCGGTCGATGTGCTGGTTTCCGGGGTTGGTACCGGCGGCACCATTACCGGGATTTCGCGCTATATCAAGCAGACTCAGGGCAAAGCCATTATTTCGGTAGCGGTTGAACCGATGGTCTCGCCCGTGATCACCCAGGCCCTGGCCGGCGAAGAAATCAAGCCCAGCCCGCACAAGATCCAGGGCATTGGCGCAGGTTTCGTACCGAAGAACCTTGATCTGGCCATGGTCGACCTGGTTGAGTTGGTCAGCGATGAGGAGTCCAAGGCCATGGCCCTGCGCCTGATGCAGGAAGAGGGCATCCTGTGCGGAATTTCCTCGGGCGCAGCCATGGCCGCCGCCGTGCGCCTCGCGGAAAAGCCCGAGATGCAAGGCAAGACCATCGTCGTTATCCTCCCCGACTCCGGAGAGCGCTACCTGTCGAGCATGCTTTTCAGTGATCTGTTCACCGATCAGGAAACCCAGCAATAAGCCCGTCCACGCTGACCCGGCGCAATTAATTGCGCCGGCGTTTATTGCACAATCCTTAACAGTGAATGCTGGCAGTGGTTGTTTTTACCAGGACCGGATCAGTTTATGATGCCCGATTAATCTGGCAGCGATGATCAGATCGAAATTCCAAGGAGTGTTGCATGACCTTTTCCTTTGTCGCCAAGGCAGGTGTGTTGCTGCTGTTTTTCGGCAGCACATTGTATGTTCACCTGCGCGGCAAGGCGCGTTTGCCAATGTTGCGCCAGTTCGTCAACCATTCGGCGCTGTTCGCTCCTTATAACGCCTTGATGTATCTGTTTTCCGGGGTGCCTTCCAAGCCTTACCTGGACCGTACGCGCTTTCCCGAACTCGATGTGCTCAAGGATAACTGGGAAGTGATCCGCGAAGAGGCCATGCACCTGTTCGACGAGGGTTACATCCGCGCCGCCGAAAAAGATAACGACGCAGGCTTTGGTTCCTTCTTCAAGAAGGGCTGGAAGCGCTTTTACCTGAAGTGGTACGACAAAGCCCTGCCGTCTGCTGAAGCGCTGTGCCCGAAGACCGTCGAACTGGTCAACAGCATCCCCAACGTCAAGGGCGCGATGTTTGCCCTGCTGCCGGGTGGCAGCCACCTGAACCCGCACCGTGACCCGTTTGCCGGTTCGTTGCGCTATCACCTGGGCCTGTCGACGCCCAACTCCGACAATTGCCGGATCTACGTCGATGGCCAGGCCTATGCCTGGCGCGATGGTGAAGACGTGATGTTCGATGAAACCTACGTGCATTGGGTGAAGAACGAAACCGAGACCACCCGGGTAATTCTGTTTTGCGATGTCGAGCGTCCGCTCAACAGCCCGCTGATGACCCGCATCAACCGCAAGGTAAGCGCCTTCCTTGGCCGCGCTACCGCACCGCAGAACACAGACGACGAGCGCGTGGGTGGGATCAACCAGGCCTATGCCTGGAGCAAGCGCTTCAGCAACGTGATCAGCGCTCGGGTCAAACAGTTCAAGCGTGCCAACCCCAAGGCTTACCGCGTGTTGCGCCCGGTGTTGGCAGTGGTGGTTGCCTACCTGTTGTATCGCTGGTTGTTCTGATGTCTTGCACGGTGTGAGCCCTGGCCTGATCGCTGGCAGGGCTCACGCCTGGCATATGTAAACCAGCCTGCTTGCCAGACGGAAATAGGCTGGTCTATAGTCTGCCAACTTCATCTCACCGAAGACCTGCTCATGCCAGCTTCCTCCCTCAGCACCGTATTCGCTACCGCGCCCAACGCGGTGGTAGTCGTGCGTGGGCGTCAGCAGCCGGCCATGATCAGTCACTACCCACCACCTGTCAGTCGCGTGGTTGTGTGCGTTCTCGCACCACCAGGCGTGGTCGTGCTGGGCTAAGCGGCCAAGCGCTGCATCCCCCACACCTGCACCCTACTGATTACGGTCGGCTGCCCGCATCGGGCAGCACCGTTCGGCTTATTTGCCCGAATACAGGTGGCATTCATGTTTGCTCTCTCGAAAGAATCCGTGGCCTCGGCGGCCACCACCAGTGTGTTCGTCCTGCTCTGGAGTAGCGGGGCGATTGTCTCCAAGTTGGGCCTGGCCCATGCCAGTCCCTTTGCCTTCTTGCTCATGCGCTCGGCGCTGGCGTTATGTGGTTTGTTGATGCTCGCACCGATGCTCGGGCTGCGCTGGCCGCGAGGGCGCTTGGCAGTGCTACAGGCGCTGGCGACCGGCGCAGTACTGCTCGGCGCGTATCAAATTTTCTACTTGCTGGCGCTCAATACCCACGTGACACCCGGCATCATGGCGACAGTGATGGGCGTGCAGCCGATCCTCACTGTGGTACTGATGGAGCGTCAGCGTTCCTGGAGCCGGCTGTTCGGCCTGGGGTTGGGCTTGAGCGGCTTGATCATGGTGGTCTACCAGGGCATCGGTCTGGGTGGTATTTCTCTGCTCGGCATGCTCTTCGCCTTGCTGGCATTGGCAAGCATGACCTTAGGTTCGATCATGCAGAAGCGCATTACCCATAATCCAATGGGGACCCTGCCTTTACAGTACGTTGCCGGACTACTGATGTGCGCACTGTTCGCCCCCCTGCAACCCTTGCATGTCGAGATGACTGGCAGCTTTGTCGGCGCCTTGCTGTGGATGGGATTGGTGGTTTCGCTGCTGGCGACGTTGCTGCTGTACCGGCTGATTGCCCGTGGCAACCTGGTCAACGTGACCAGTCTGTTCTACCTGGTGCCCGCTGTGACTGCAGTGATGGACTACCTGATCTTCGGTAACCGCCTGGCGGCGCTGAGCCTGTTGGGCATGGGGCTGATCGTGATCGGTTTGCTGTTTGTGTTCCGTAAGCCAGCGCCAGCTGTTACGTCGCTGCGCACCGACTAGTGTTGCCAGCCGCCCGGCGCCTTGGCCGGGCGGTTTGCGCTTCAGAAGTAGTAGCCAATGTTGATGTTGGTGCGGTAATACCAGTCGTTGCTGCCGATGGAGCTGGTGCTGGTCCAGCCGGTGCCATTTTCCGCGCCACCGAAGGGGTTGGCGTTCTTTGCCCAGGTCAGGTCGAGCCAGGCCATGACTGGCATGGCCAGGAACTGCGCACCGACGGTGAACATCTGCGAGTCGTCCCAGCCGCTTTTGTCTTTCATCATTCGGCTGTAGTCGTTGTACAGCTTGATCTTCTTCAACTGCCCCAGGCTTGGCGTAAAGATGTCGTAGCCGATGTTGACCGACGCGAGGGTTGCCTTGGACGCGATCAGGAAGGCCGGCGTCAGGCCGTTGCCGCCCATCAACACAGAATCGTCACTGACACCGTCTGGATTTTTCGGGTCATATTCGTAGCGGATGGCCTGGCTGGTGACTGTCCATGGGCCAGCGTTGACGATAGCGTGGACGCCACCTGCCCAGTAGTCGCCATTGTCGTCGGTGGTGGCGTTGTAGAGTTGCGCGGCGGCTAGCGAGGCGCCGATTTCAGTTTTCCAGCCATCCCCGGTAAAGGTACGGGCGACCCTGGCGTTGACCTGATTACGCTTTTCGTTGTCTTGGCGCGATTGGGTGAATGGCACGGCGTTGTCGTTCAGATCGGAGTAGCGACCGACTTCCGGTGAGTAGCGAATGCCGCTAGGCAGCATGCGCGGAAAGTAGCCTAGCTGCAGATCCCAGTCCTTGTCCTTGTAGCTGTATTTGAGACCCGTGCCGGCACTCACGCCGTAGCCCATGAAAAACGGAATGTGATAGCTCCAGCCAAACTGTGGGTAAGGTTCCAGGCCAAAGGGTTTGAACGGCGCACCAACTTGAAGGTTGGCATTAGGGGTAAACCGATAACCCACGTAGCCGCGGTCGATAGAGCGTTTGCCGTCGTCCTGAAACCAGTAGCCGATATCACTGAACAATTGCTTGTGGGTGGCCTGGACATCGATACGGAAGGTATCGAAAAGAAAACGGCCATTGTTCTCTGTGGTGTCCCAATGTTCATCCCGGTAGTTCACCCGCAGGGCACCGCCGATATCCAATGAGCTTTGTCCGTCGTCACTGCGCCAGGCAATGTGTGGGAACGGCTTTTTTACCGCAGGTGGCTGATCGGGTGCGGCCGGACCGGGTTCGGAGGCGAAACTTGCACAACTACTGAGGATCAGGCCCAGGCTTACCACGTACTTGTTCATATCATGCCCTGCAAGGTTGAGCCATTTCTGTGGGCAACAGCTGTCCGTTGCCTTGAACAAGGCGTTAAACGAGAAACAGCGTTGGTGCACAGTTGGCTGGCGGTGTTGGGTTTTTATTGTTTTATCGGCGGTACGTTGTTTTATGCTTGAACGCGATAGAGAAATAGCAGGAACTGTGCCAGTGCGGGAAAATACTGGGAAGTTTGATAAAAGCTATATAAAACAATTATTTATATTTGAAACGATTGAATTTGTATCGTCGGTGGAACAGGGTGGGAATTAGGTAACAGGCGTGTGCAGTTGCAGTGCGGTTTAATTGCACAGCGCGCGTTAGTGGCGCATGGTTTGTTTTATGAGTGGATAATTAGCTGGCTATTTTAATCCCCCTGAGTACGCGATATACCCGGCACAGGGGCAAAAAAAACCGGCACATCGGTGCCGGTCAATCGTGCGCGTAAAGCTTCAGCGATTACAAATCGAGGACCATGCGCCGACTCTTGCAGCCCGATACACAGACCATCATCGATTTGTTTGCCGCACGTTCAGCCTTGGTCAGCACCCCGTCGCGGTGGTCGATATCACCTTCCAGCACGCGGGTTTCGCATGACCCGCATACCCCTTCGCGGCAGCTGTATTCAATGTCGCATCCCGCTTCGAGAAGCACATCGAGCAGGTTCAGCCCCGGTTCGATGTTCAAGGTTTTGCCGGACTTTTTCAGTTCGACGCTGTAGCTGTCCTGGGCATCTTCGGCCGGCGGCAATTCGGCAGCGGCGAAGCGTTCGATATGGGCGTGAGGATAGCCAAGGCTTTCGCAGGTACTTTCGAAGGCATCGAGCATCGGTGTCGGGCCGCAGCAGTAGAAGTGCGTGTCACAAGGCTGGCCGGCCAGGTAGCGGGCCAGATCCGGCACCGTACCTTTCTCGTCGTTGAAGTGATAAATCACCTTGGCATCGAGGCCGCTCAGTTGTTCCAGCAGCGCCGCTTCCTTGCGTGAGCGGGCGCAGTAGATCAGCTCGGCAGATTTGCCCAACGCCAGCAACTGGCGAAACATGCAGTAGATCGGGGTGATGCCGATGCCCCCTGCCACCAGCACGTTGTGGCTGGCGTGCGGGTCGAGGGCAAAATTGTTGCGTGGCTGCGAAATGCTCAGTTGTGAGCCGACGCGCAGTTGCTCGTGCACGAAGGCCGAACCGCCACGGCTGTTGCGATCGCGCAAAATGCCGACTACGTAGCGGCCCTGGTCCGTTGGCGAATTTAACAGCGAGTAACTGCGCACCAGGCCGTTGGGCAGGTGCAGGTCGATGTGCGAGCCGGCTTCGAATGGTGCGAACACGGTATCGCCCCAAGGGCGCAGTTCGACGCTGATGATACCTTCGGCTTCATGGCGCAGGGTATGCACCAGCGCTGTAACAGTAGAGGAGTTGGACATCATTCACCTCGTTGGCGCAGTGCGCATGTCAATGTCGAGCCGGGCGCTGGCTTCGATTTCAACCACCAGTTCCGGAAATACCAGGGCGCTCACTTCGACCAGGGTGGAGGTGGGGTAGCAAGCAAAACCCGCGAAGAAGTCGCGGCGTGCACGACCGACTTCGTCTTTGTCGGCGATTCGGGTGAGGTACAGGGTCAGCCGGTAGATATTGCCGATATGCCCGCCCGCGGCTTCCACCAAAGCCCGCACCTTGTGCAGCACCACCAGGGTCTGCGCATAGGCATCCAGTGGCGCTCCGGCTTCGGCTGCATGACGCGTGGCGGGATGCCCGGTCATGCCGGACATCACCAGTTCATTGCCGAGCAGCAGGGCGTTGGACCAACTGGCCGTGGCCAGCTCGCTCACAGACTGTGCCTGAATACGCTGCACGGCCTGGCTCATGACAGCTGCTTCGCTTCGATCAGCGCCAGTTGCTCCTTGGCCTGTCCCTTGAGGTAGCGGCGCAGGCGTACCACACCCAGGTCATGCTGGTAGAGGTTTTCGCGCTGATTGGCATCGGCTTCCATGAATTCCAGCAACACCCGATCCTGTTCCAGTACGGCCCAGTGGCGTGCTTCCAGGCGGTTCTTGTAGAGGAAACGCCAGGTGTCACGCTGCCAGCCGGTCAATGGCCGGGCGCGCCAGTGGAACACTGCGCACAGACTGCGACTGCTTGGGGTATAGCTGCCGATGATGGTGAAGTTGCCACCTGGGCCACCGGTTTTCGGATACGGAATTTCCAGACGCAGCCAATGACAACCGTTGTCGAGGAATTCGGTCCAGTCGAAGTTGACCCCACGCTGGCCTTCCTTCTCGAAGACGAAACCCTGGTCAGTGTCGCGGGTGACGAATTTGGCGGTGGCTTCGCCTTCGCTCATCGAGTGCGACATTTTGTGCAAATAGGTGCCGTGCATCGGGTCCATGACGTTGTCGAGCACATAGCGGTAGTCGCCTTTCCATTCGGTGTAGCAGAGGAAGCTACTCCACTCTGGCGAGGTCAACTGCTCAGGCAGCACCAGCGCGGGTGGGGTTTGCAGATGCGGATCGGTGGCGTTGAACAGGAAGATCGCTCCGGCCGCTTCATGGGTATGGAACATACGGGTAGGTCGGCTGCCTTCGAGTTTGCAACCGGGACTGCCGGGGACCTTGGTCACGGTACCGTCGCAGCGCACTTCAACGCCGTGGTACGGGCACTGCAGACGGTCACCCAGCACCGGGCCCTGGGAAAGCGGCGCGCCGCGGTGCGGACAGTGGTCTTCGAGAGCGTGCACGCTGCCATCGTTATCGCGCCACAAGGCGATCTTGTAGCCCAGGCGCCGTACCGATACCGGCTTTTCGCCGAGTAACTCCGACGGTAGGACCGGGAACCAGAGGTCTTTGAGGCCATTGGCCAGGTGATTCTCAACAGGGTCGACGGTGAATTGCATATTCATCTTGTTCTTACCTCCGGCGGGTCATGCGCCCAGCCGTGCCATCAGGGTTTTGTAGGAGTCTTCGGTCCATTCGCCACTGGTCAGCGGGCAGGGTGGACCGGCCAGATTGAGGTGCGCGAGCAGCTCAGGCAGTTGCGTCACGCCATTGCCGTAGGCGCGCTCGATGGAGTCGCCAAGCAGCTCCTCGAACTGGGTGTTGGGCCGTTTGCGCGCCTGGTGTGGGTCCAGGTAACGTTCGGTGTTGCTCATGTCATTGACCTCCATTGCGGACCCGTTCGCGGATCATTTCGCGGACCGGGACAAAGTCGTACGTTGGATAGCATTCGGTGCGGAAAACGCCCCAGGCGGCGCGCTCCAGCTCTACATTGACCTTACTCAGCAAGCTCGGCGGCAAGCGCAGGGTGACGATCTGGCCCAGGCCCATGGCCACGGTCCAGGACACCACTTCGACGCCTTGCGGCGGGAAGCTTTCCCACCAGCCCATGGCTTTCATATGCGCCTGGATCTGCTCCAGGTTCTTCGACTGGTCGTGCTTGAGCAGCACGGTCAGCAGCATCGATTCGTTCATCGGCCAAGACTCATGCGGCATGGGTGGTCGGCACGGTCCAGGCGTCGTAACCGTAGACCCAGTCGGCATTGCCACCCGCCTTGAGCCATTGGTTGCCACGCGAACCGATCTGGATCTGACTGGTACGCTCAAGACGCGCCTGTTGATAGCCCTGCAAGGCCCTGGCTATCTGGGACGCATCGGTCACACCATGAAGATGACGGGCCAGGACCACGGCATCCTCGATGGCCTGACCAGCTCCCTGCGCCATGAATGGCATCATCGGATGGCAGGCGTCACCTAGCAGGGTAATTGCTCCTTGCGACCAGTACGGCAGGGGATCGCGCTCATACAGTGCGGTCTTGAGCACTTCGCCGCAGGCATCGAGCAGAGCGCGGGCATCGGGGTGGAAGTCCTGATAGTGACTGCGCAATTCGGCGGCATCGCCAGCAGTGGTCCATGACTCCAGATGCCAACTGTCCTGGGCTGTGGTGGCGAAAATGAAGATGTCACGGCCTTGGTTCAGCGGGAACGTGACAATCTGGCTTTGTGGGTTTGGTCCCCACCATTTGGTGAAAGCCTGGATGTTCGGTACGTGGGCCACACGGCTGGCCGGGACCACGGCTCGATAGGCAACCACGCCGGTGAAACGCGGTTGTTCCTTGCCAAACAGTGCATTACGCACCACCGAATGAATACCATCCGCCCCGATCAATAGGTCGGCGCGATGCTGGCTGCCATCCTTGAAGTGCAGCTCGACGCCGCTGGCATCTTGCTGCACCTGCTCGGCGCGCTTGCCGAACTGTACGTTTTGCAGTGGGAACACCTCAGCCAGCGCCGCGAGCAGGTCGGCACGGTGGATGGTCAGTTGCGGCGCGCCGTATTGGCTTTCGGCAGCGTCGGCCATCTCCAAGCGCGAAGTTTCCTCGCCGCTGTCCCACAGGCGGCTGATGCGGTGCGTGGGGCGTGCGGCCGGAACACGTACCGCCGCGCCAATGCCCAGGCCATCAAGGGCTCGGACGGCGTTGGGGGTCAGGTTGATATCGGCACCGACCCGGAGAAAAGCCTTGGACTGCTCGAAGACGGTGACCTGATGACCGGCCTGACGCAGGGCAATTGCGGCGGTGAGGCCGCCGATTCCGGCACCGTTGATAGCGATGTTCAACGAAGACATGGGCGACTCCTGTTCAAGGTTTCGGTTTGTCGGTAAGGAACTTGCCCTGCGGCGCTTCGACATGCTGCTGGCGTCGGGTGTTGCCATCGATGCCACCGGCGATCGCCCACTCGGCAAATACAGTCGGTCCCGGCTCGAATTCGCGGGGTTGCCACTCAGCGGTCAATTGGTCTTCATCGGCGTAGTACTCGACCAGCGCGCCAGCCGGGTTCTTGAAGTACCAGAAGAACGCCGAGGAAACCGGGTGACGACCCGGGCCGATCTCGGTAGCCCAGCCGCTGCGTGAGATGTGCATGCCGCCACCGAACACTTCGTGCAGGTCGCGCACGGTGAACGCCACATGGTTCAGTCCTGCCCGTGGCGCTGGCAGTTGCAGCATGAACAGGTCGTGGTGACCGCCTTCCTCGGCGGTACGCAGGAAGGCGCCACGGTTGGGATAACGGTCCGAGGCCTGAAAGCCGAAACGGTCGTGGTAGAAGGCTTCGCAGGTATTCACGTCTTTGACGAAGAACACCACGTGGCCCACTTCGATAGGCGTGGCACGCTCGTAGACCGGCGCCGGCTTGTTGATTCGGCCTTTGCTCTGCCAGGTGTTGTGGCCGCTGCATTCGATGTCCAGGGCACGTTTGCGCGTAACCTGCAGGCGAATCGCCAAGCCGTTGGGGTCGGTGCAGCCGATGCGCCCGTTGCCTTCGACAAAGCCCGGGTCATTGGCGATGCGCTGGCTGTAAACGGCCAGGTCAGCTTCGCTTTCCACACCCCAAACCACTTCCCGCACGGTGGAGCCCGGTTCGATGGCGGGCGGTAGGTCGGCCTTATTGATATCTGCCAACACCACCCGGCAGCCGTTGAGCGTTTCGAAGACCACCTGGTCGGCTGCTTCGCTGACTTTTGTCAGCCCCCAATCGCTGAAAAAACGCACGCAGGTGTCGAGGTCCTCGACGCCATAGGTGACTTCATCGATACCTAAAACACTCATGACGTTGCCTCCGCTGCGGCCCAGGCCAGGGGTTGTTCGTTCATGCCCCAATAGAGGCTCTTTTGTTCCATGTATTGCAGGATTCCCAAGCGACCTTTTTCGCGGCCCAGGCCGCTGTCACGCCAACCGCCGAAGGGGGTGGAAATGGAGAATTGCTTGTAGGTGTTGATCCACACGGTGCCCGCCTGAATCTTGCGACCCAGGGCCCAGGCGCGTTTGTAGTCGCGGCTCCAGATCCCGGCGGCGAGGGCGTACAGGCTGTCGTTGGCTTGCTCGATCAATTGCTCTTCGTTGTCGAAGGGCATCGCCACCAGCACCGGGCCGAAGATTTCTTCCTGGCAGGTCTGCTGGTCATTGCTCAGTCCTTCGAGAATCGTCGGTGGATAGAAATAGCCCTGATCGTAGATGCCTCCTGCGGGACGCTGGCCGCCCAGCAGCAGGCGCCCGCCTTCAGCCAGGCCAAGGGCAACATAGCGCTCTACCGACTCGCGATGGTCGGCGCTGATCAATGGCCCCATCTGGGTGGCTTCATCCACCGGATCACCCAAGCGCAAACGCGCAGCGCCTTCGACCAGGCGCTGCATGAACGGTGCATACAGGGTACGGGCGACGAACAATCGTGAACCGGCGATGCAGGCCTCGCCCGATGAGCTGAAGATGCCATACAGCACCCCGGCCACGGCATGGTCCAGATCGGCATCATCGAGGACGATGGTCGGCGATTTGCCACCCAGTTCCAGCGACACCGGCATCATTTTTTCGGCGGCAATATGGGCGATGTGCTTGCCGGTTCGGGTACCGCCGGTGAACGACACACGCTTGATCAGCGGGTGCTGAGTCAAGGCGTCGCCAAGTACTGAGCCTTTACCCGGCAATACACTGACCAGGCCCTTGGGCAAGCCTGCGTCGTCGCAGATCCGGGCCAGTTGCAGGGCCAGCAGCGGGGTGATTTCCGCAGGCTTGATGACCACCGCGTTGCCCGCCGCCAGCGCCGGGGCAACCTTCTGTGCCTCGCTGGCGATCGGCGAGTTCCAGGGGGTGATCGCGGCGACCACGCCCATGGGTTCGTAGACGCTCATGCTGACAAAATCGCCGCGCGATGGGGTGATGGTTTCTTCCAACGTTTCGCAGGCCGCAGCAAAAAACTGGAAGGTACCGGCAGCGCTGGCCACCAGCGCGCGGGTTTCGTTGATCGGTTTGCCGTTGTCCTGGCGCTGCAGTTGGGCCAGCTCTTCACTGCGCTGGCGGATCAGTTCGGCAATGCGGTACAGCACAGCAGCACGTTCATGGGGTTTGCGCTGTGCCCAGCCGCTGTGCAGGAAGGCCTGGTGAGCGCCTTGCACAGCTTGCTCGACGTCTTCGAGGCTGGCGGCGTTGAGCCACGCCACGGGTTCACCCGTTGCAGGATAGCGGGTCGCATAGCGCTCACCGCCACCCAGACGCCAGGTGCCGGCAATGCAAATGGGTAGAGTCTGTTCCAGCGTCATCGATATTCCCCTAGATGGAAATGGCATGAGCGTGATTGCCCAGGGCACGGACCACGCTGTACACCGTCAGCGCCGACGTCTTCGGGTTGGCTTGCAGTGGCTTGCCGCGCAGGCTCATCTCGAAACCGCCAAAGGCGCCGCGAGCCTCGAAGTGATGGACGTTTTCCTCGCTCAGCGGATCGGCGATCAGCGTCACGTGGGTGCGGTCCAGGCCCAGCCCGGCTAGCGACAGAGTGGCGGCGACGTTGGCGTTCTTGGGATACAAGCGCGCCGCTTCACGGGCGCTGCCCTGGAAGATCACCGTGGCTTGATCGATGGTTTCCAGGTCGCAAATCTGTTCGGCTGGGGTGTTCTTCCATGCCTTGGCCGGCTTGCGACCGGTGTAGTCGACCGAATCCAGGCCGCCGACCTTGGCCGCCGACAGCGCATCGATACCACCGATGGCGCCGGGCAGCAGTTCTATGCGGGTATTGCCGCGGGCCGCAGCCGCTTCCAGGCGTTCGACCAGACCCACCTGCGAAAGCGCACCCACCGAGACAATCAGGCAGGCGACCCCTCGCTCCAGTGCCGGCAACACGTGCTCTTCAATGGCCATATGCCCGGCGCACTCGACCAACAGGTCCGGATGAGCGTCGGCGGGCAGCGCGGTGAGCACCAGCGGAGGGTTTTTGAATGCCGCCAGGCGCTGTTGCACCAGCGCTTCAGAGCCCGCCGAGGCGATCACATGCTCGACGCGCATTTGCGTGTCGTTCTCCAGTAGCTCCAGTACGGCAACGCCAATGGCGCCGCAGCCGATCATGGTGATATTGAGCATGTGCTGGTCCTCAGGCCGTGGCTTTTTGGGCTTTGGTTTCGCTGTTCGGCGGGCCGGCGAACTGGGTGGCGAAACCGCCGACGCTGAGCATGTCGACCTCCAGCAGGAACGGCCCTCCCTGGCTCAGGGCGTTGTCGAGTACCGGCCCAAAGTCTTTCAGGTCGCTGACCAGGCCATGGCGCAGGCCAATGGACTCGGCAAGCTTGGTGTAGTCCGGGGTGTGCAACTCGACATAGGCGTGGCGGGCGCCGTAGATGGCGTCCTGAATGTTGCGAATCACGCCGTAGCGCTGATCGTTCATCAGCAGGATTACCACGTTGGCTTTTTCCTGCACCAAGGTGGCCAGTTCACCCAGATTGAGGATGAAGCCACCGTCACCGGCCAGGGCAAACACTTTGCGTTGCGGGTCGGTTTCTGCCGCGGCAACGGCGGCGCCGATGCCCATGGCCAGCCCCTGGCCGATTCCACCGCCCAAGGCATGTACGCCTGCCAGCGGGTGGTACAGATTGAGCAAGCGGTTGCCCCAGATGCTGTTGGACAGGGTCACGTCGCGTACCCAGGAGAAGTTGCGACCGGTGAGCGCCTGCAACTGTTCGACCATAGCCGAATAAGGGCCAAGGTCTGCTACCAGTTGCGTGCGCGATTGAGCGCGTACCGCCTTGAGTTCATCAATGAACGTCGGGTCGATGTTCAAGCGTCCTTGCAGACGATCAGCCAGCCCCTCAAGCGCCAGGGCGGAGTCTCCGCAAATGAACAGTTCGCTTGAGTAGCTGCGACCTTCGATGGCTGGGTTGGCGTCGATGCGCAGGGTAGTGCGGGGCAGCTTCAAGGCGTATTTGAAGGTTTCGTTGCTGCGCAGGCGCGAGCCGGCCACTACCAGGGCGTCGCACGTCTGCAGGAAGCCTTCCACCAGTTTGTTCTGCGAGAAGGCACCCAGGCAGCGCTCGTCGTCCTCGTTGACTACGCCGCGGCCTTGGGTCGAGGTGATTACACCGACACCCATGTCGAGCAAGCGCTTTACCTGCGCGCCTGCATGACGGGCGCCGCCGCCGAGCCACAGCAGGGGACGCGTTGCAGTAGCCAGGCGTTCGGCGACCAGGTCCAGTGCTTCAGGCGCAGGCACCGCGGGCGGAACCGGCAGCGGCGAAAGATCGGTGGGCATCGGGATAAAGGTCGACTGGATGTCGATTGGAATTTCCACGCTGACCGGACCGGTAGGCGCCGTCAGGGCGGTTTGGACGGCCAGTTTCAGGGTACTCAGCGCGGTTTCTACACTACGTACGCGAAAGGCTGCCTTGGACACGGCCTTGAGCATGGTCAGTTGGTCGCGGGCTTCGTGGATATAGGCGAAGTCCTGGTCCAGATACGGGGTTTCGATCTGGCCGGTGATATGCAGCAGCGGCGTGCCGGCGGTGAGTGCTTCGACCAGGGCGCCGGCGGCATTGCCGGCGGCGGTACCGGTTGAGGTCAGGCATACACCGAGGCTGCCGGTGGTACGGGCGTAGGCGTCGGCCATGTTGGTGGCTCCGGCTTCACCACGGGCCATGACAAAGCGGATGTTGCCACGTACGGCAAAGGCATCGAGGATTGGCATGTTGTGAATCGAGATCACCCCGAAGGCAGCTTTGACCTCGCATTGCTCAAGGAAGGCAGTGATGGCAGCGCCAACGGTGACAGTGTTTTCATTACGCATGGCGGGACAGGCCTCCAGAAACATCGATATGGCTGCCAGTGGTGTAAGCCGACAGGGGCGAAGCCAGGAACAGGATGGCCTGGGCTGCTTCTTTGGGCAGACCCAGACGACCCAGGGGAATGTGTTTGCGTTGTGCCAGTTGTGCGGTCCATTGCGACCAGTCGAGCTCGCGTTCTTCGCGGGCTTCGAAGCGCCGCCGCCACTGGCCGGACTCAACCAGGCCAATGAGAATGCCGTTGACCCGAATGCTCTTTTCGGCGAATTCGGTGGCCATCGATCGCACCAGATTCTTCAGCCCGGCACGTGCTGCCGAGGTAGCGACCATGTGCGGCTCCGGCTGGCTGGCCAGCAGTGAATTGACGCAGACGATCGAGGCGTCGCGCTGCGCTTGCAACTGTGGCAGGAAGGCGCGAACCGGATAGATCACCGAGAAGAATTTAAGCTGCAGCTCTTCGCTCCAGGCCTCATCGGTGGTGTCGGCGAAGGTAGACACCCGACCTTGTCCGGCGTTGTTGATCAATACCTGCGCCGGGCCGAGCGCGGCCAGGCTGGCGGCGGCGAAGGCCTTGACCGATTCGGCATCAAGCACATCGCAAACCTGGGCCAGCAGACGCGCTTGGGGAAAACGTTCGCGCAGGCGCGCTTGAGCGCTGTTCAGACGGTCCTGGTCGCGGCCGCAGAAAGCCACCGCGGCGCCGGCTTCGAGCAGTTGCTCGACACAGGCCAGGCCAATCCCGGAAGAGCCGCCGGTAACAATTGCGGTACGCCCTTGCAGTTGATAAAGGTTGCTCATTTCAATCCCTTATCAGCGCAGTGACACGGCCACCGGCATGGGGCGTGTAGTTGAGCAGGCGTGAGAGCTCATCGGCGCTGCCGCGCACGTGGCCAAGCAGGCCATCGAAGTTGATGTGGCCAACCTGCGCGGTAGGGATGGTTACCCCCATGGCGGCAACGACTTTGCCACTGTGATCACGCACCGGCGCGGCGATGGTCGAGATCGACGACTCAAAAAAACCTTCACCGCTGACAAAGCCGCGCTGACGGTCGCTCTGTACCAGGTCGAACAGCTCCAGCACGGTTTTCGGCGTGCACGGCGAGTGCTGCTCGAGGTGTTCTTCCGGGTACAGATCGCGCAGTTCGGCCAGGCTCAAGTCTTCCAGCAGGATGCGGCCGAGCACCGTGGCGTGGGCGGGCAGGCGAGTACCGACGTTGACCGCGCTGGAGAACACCGACGGCGGCGAGACCTTGGCCACATAGACAATCGAACGACCGTCACGCACCACCAGGTTGCTTGGATAGTTAAGGTGGTCGCACAAGCGTGCCAGCAGCGGCTGACCCAACTCGGTCAGTTCCAGCGAGGCGAGGTATTCGAAGCCCAGGCGCAGTACCGACATGCCCAGGCGATATTCGTTGCCACTACGGGTCACGAAACCCATGGTTTCCAAGGTGGTCAGCAGGCGGAAGATGGTCGAGCGCGGCAGTTCCAGGCGGCGCGCCAGCTCCGGTGCCGTCAGGGTACGGTTTTGCCGGCTGAACTCGCAGAGCAGCAACAGGCCGCGCTCAAGGCCGGGGACGATGTATTTATCCTGGTTGTCTTTCAACAGATCCGAATCATTCATAGCGCAGTACCTGTCAGTGAGACGTCGAGTGCCTGGGCAAGCAGGGTTGCCACGGCCTCGGGTTGTTCGATCGGGCTGGCGTGGCCGGCCGCGGCGATCAGATGAAACGGAGCGCCCAGGGTGTCGGCCAGGGCTTTGCAGTCGGTTGCGGTGGTGATGCTGTCGGCGGCCCCGCAGTGCACTTCGCAAGGCACAGAGTGGTTCGCGTAGCGCAGCAGGTGGTCGCCGCACAACAGTTCGATGGCCTGGCGATAGCCTTGTGGCAGCAGGCGCGCCATATTCCATTGCACCCAGGCGCGCGCATCGCTGTTGGCCGCTGCCGAAAGCATGTGTGCGCTGCGTTGCTCGGCGAGCTTGGCGATGCCCAGTTGCTCCAACGCTTGCAAGCGCTTGCTGCGCACTTCATCGGCCTGTGCTGCGCGGGCGGGCTCGCCGTAGCCCTGCGCCGGGCTGAGCAGCACCAGGCGGCTGACCCGTTCGGGGGCATTGCAGGCAAACGCTGCAGCGGTGAGGGCGCCGAGGGAGTGACCGACCAGCACACAGCGTTCGATGTCCATCGCATCGAGCAACTGGCGCAGGCGCCGGGCATAGTCCGGTGCCTTGGGTGCCGGGTCAGGCAATGGGCTGGATTGCCCATAACCTGGTGCGTCCCAGGCGATCACCCGTGCTTTGCCACTCAATTGCACGGCCACCTGCAGCCAGGACGCGGCCCCTGAGCCGATGCCATGCAAAAGAACGATGGCCGGACCCTGTCCTGCTTCACGTATCGCTTGCGTGCGCTCGTCCAGTTGCACCAGGCGCAGCGTGAAGCGTTGCTCCAGCTGGGCGGGCAACGCGAGGGTCGGATTGTCGGTGGCGTGCAACATAGCCTTACCCGCGCTTGATCGAGGCCAGCGGGTGCGCTGGCGGATAGGTTGGCGTTACCGGCTTTTTCGCCCCGAGCATCACGCACATCAGCGCATCTTCATCACCGATGTTGATCTCTTCGCGGTATACCCCTGGCGGTACCGAAATCAGGTCGCGGTCGGTGAGGATGGTTTCGTAGCGCTCGCCATCTTTCTCGATGATCACTTTCAACTTGCCGCGCAGGACGAAGAACACTTCCTCGACGTCGGTATGAATGTGCGGTGGACCTTCATGGCCGGCCGGGATGACCATGGTCGAAAAGGTAAAGTTCTCCGAGGCAATAGTGTTCATGTCGGTGTTGACCCCGGTGCCACCGGTGCCCACGTAGCGCATTTGGGCACGACGGAACTTGGGATCGAAGTCGGCCTGGAACTTCAACGCATCCCAGTCGTACTTGCGGGTTTCGTAGCGGGCGATGCGGGTTTGCATCCAGCCTGCCAGATCGGTGCCTGCAGGTTGTTCCCAGGTCTTTGGTGCGTCGTTTTGAACGGAAAGGTCGGTCATGGATTTCTCCTTGGTCAGGGCATGACGAACCCGCCGTTGACCGGCAGGGTTTGTCCAGTGATGAAGCGAGACAGATCGGACAGGGCGAACAGCACGGCGCCACTGACGTCTTCTGGCAGTTGCGGGCGTTGAATGGCCCGTTGTTCGGTGTACAGCCGGTGGCGCGCCTCGGGTACGTAAGCGGTGGCCTCCACCAGCACCAGGCCAGGGGCAATGGCGTTGACGGTGATGTTGTCGCTGCCAAGTTCACGGGCAAGGCTGCGGGTCATGGCGATGATCGCACCCTTGCTGGCGACATAAGCCAGCAGGTTCGGCGCTCCCCACAACGGCGTGTCGGAGGCCAGGTTGATCACCGCACCTTTGCCGCTGGCACGCAGGGCTGGCAGGCAGGCGCAGGTCATTAACCAGGTACCGCGTACATTCACCTGCATCACCTGGTCCCAGGTTTCGATGTCCAGTTGCTCGCAGGTCTTGCCACCGGAGTTGGTAATTGATGCGTTATTGACCAGGCCGTCCAAGCCGCCGAGTTCGGCAGTGGCCTGGGCGACGCAAGCAGTGATCGAATCGGGGTTGCCCAAGTCGAGGGTGACGCCGCTGACCTGCAAGCCTTGCTCGCGCAACTCGCAGGCAGCCTGCTGCACGCGCTCGATGAGGATGTCGGCGATCACCACCCGCGCACCCGCCTGGCCGATGGCCTGAGCGAAGGCGTAACCGAGGCCGCGAGCACCGCCGGTGACGAGCACGCGACGGCCTTCAAGCATGGTGTTGAATGGGCTCATCATTGGGTACTCAGCATGGCTTTGGGCAGGTAGTGGAGGACACGCTTCTCGGCCCAGACCACGGCGCCATAGGCCAGCACGCCAATCAGGGTAAGCATGACAATGGCGACGAAAACCCCGGCGGTGTTGCCCTGGCCTTCAGCGTCTACCAGCAGGAAACCCAAGCCCTGGTTGCCGCCAACCAGCTCACCGACGGTGACGCCGATCACCGCCAGGGTCGAAGCAATGCGCAGGCCGGAGAACAGCGCGGCCATGGCCGAAGGGAATTCCACCAGGCGGAAGATCTGCCAGCGGCTGGCGCTCATGGTGCGTACCAGGTTGATCATGTCCGGGTCCACGGTGCGGATTGCCGACAGCACGTTGATCATTACCGGGAAGAACACGATCAGAATGGCGATGAGAATCTTCGGATAGATGGTGTAGCCCAGCCACATTACGAACAGCGGGGCGAAGGCCACCTTCGGCGCGATCTGCAACGCCAGGATGTAGGGCGAGAGCATGGCTTCGGCCGATGGCGACAGGCCCAGCGATACACCGATGGCAACGCCGAGCAAAGCGCCGAGGCCAAAGCCTACGATGATTTCGAAGGCCGTGATCAGGGTGTGTTCGAGCAGCGCGCTGGACTGCCACATGACCACGCTTTCTTGCACTACGCGAGTCAGTTGCGGCATGACGAACTCGGGCATGCCGAGCAGGCCAGGACCCCATTGCCAGGTCAGCAGGAACAGGATCAGCAAGGCAATGCTGCCGAGCACGGAGGTGTTGAGATTTCTCATCGGGCTAATACCTTTTTATACATCCAGGCTTATTGCGCGGCCGTGGTGGTTTCGATGAACTGGTTGCTGTAGAGCTCGTCGAGCTTGGGTTCTCTGGCGACGATGCCTTCGCTGACATAGAACTTGCGTACCGTGTCCAGTCGTGCGGGATCGATCCGGCCGAGCACGGGCTGATTGGCGTAGACATGCTCGACGTAGAGGCGGAAAGTTTTCTCCAGCGCCGCTTCCTTGCCGGCGTAGGCCGGGACGGCTTTGGCGAACGTCGCAGCCGCAGCTTTCGGGTTCTGGATGATGTCGTGCATGCCCTGCAGGGTGGCCTGGACAACGCCTGCGACAATCTTTGGCTGATGCTTGATGGCGTCATCGGAAGCCAGGATGGCCTGGGCCATGCTTTCGAAAATCTGTTCCTGAGGAATCAGGTTGATCTTCAGTCCGGCCTCTTCGGCATTGACCACCCAGTCCGGCACACCGGCCATGGCCTGCGCCTTGTTCGCCGAGAACAACTGCCAGACGCCCGACGGGCCGGCGGCCTGGATGTCGACGTCGGTTTTGCTCAAGCCAGCTTTGCGCAAGGACGCGAGGAGGGCGTAGTAGGTCGTGTCGGAGTACGACATCACGGTCAGGGTCTTGCCCTTGAGGTCCTTGACCGACTGAATGTTCTCACCGGCATTAGTGGCGATCATGGTCACACCGCCGGCACCGAGCACGGCCACGGCGCGTACCGGAATACCGTTGGCACGAACCACAATCGGGGTGTCACCGATGGCGCCACCGAGCATGGCATTGCCGGCGCCGATCTGTTTGGCGACATCCACGCCGCCCTTGGCGGCGATAAAGGTCAGGTCCAGGTCCCTGGCACTGTAATAGCCCTTTTCCTTGGCAATGATCCATGGCGCAAAGGCCGGGGAGTTGGGCGGCGCGGGCAGCAGGTAAGTAACCTTGGTCGGCTCTGCCTGGGCAGACACTGCCAGACCAAGCCCCAGGGTAATGAGCGAAGTCTGCGCAAGGCGTTGCAGGGACTTGAACATGCGTACTCCTTAATCGGTTGATGGGCCGTGAGGCGTTGATCAATGCAGTTCGGTGTCTTCGCCGACTTTCAGCAGTTCCATCAGGCGGCCAGCCAGGGGGCCGATCTCCGGCAGCTTGCGGCGTTCAAGCGGGTTGTCGCGAAACGGCAGGTCGACATCGATTTCTTCGATGATGGTGCCGGGGCGGGCACTCATGACCAGCAGACGGTCGGACATGGCAATTGCCTCGACCAGGTCATGCGTGATGAACAGCGCAGTTTTTTTCTCTTCGTAGAGCATCTTTGCCAGATCCTGCTGGAGGATCATTTTGGTTTGCGCATCGAGGGCCGAAAACGGCTCATCGAGGAACAATACTTGTGGATCGACCGCCAGGGTTCGGGCCAGCGCTGCACGTTGGCGCATGCCGCCCGACAGCTGGAAGGGATAGTGGTCGGCAAAACCTTGCAGATGGCAGCGGTTGAGCAGATCTTCGGCAATGGTCTGGCGTTGGGACGCGGGCATGCCCTGGATTTCCAGGCCCAACTCGACGTTACGGCGAATGCTGCGCCACGGCATCAGCAAATCTTTTTGCAACATGAAGGCGACTTTGCGCACCGGTCCAACCACGGCTTCGCCACCGACGAAGACTTCGCCTTCGCTGGGGCGGTAAAGGCCCGAGCCCATGTTGAGGATGGTGCTTTTGCCACAGCCGGACGGACCGATGATCGATACCACCTCACCGCGACGAATCTTGAAATTCACCTCGCGAATGGCGAAGGGCGCCTCGGACTTGCCTTTGGCTGGGAAACATTTGCCGACATTGCGAAATTCGATTTCGGTCGGCTCCAGGTCTTCCCTGGAGCGTGGCGAATTCCATTGAGGGGCGATTGCGTACATCTCTTTCACAGCCATTGGGGAAGCTCTCTGGTCTGTTTTATAGGTGATACGCGGTTTAGTGCATGAACAATGCCAAGTGACTTGTTGTCGTGGTTTATTTAAAAAATCGTTATTTATTAATTACTTACTCAAAGTAAGTGAAAAGTAATTTGTTTTATATATGAAACAAGGTTTTCTATATGGCACGAAATTGCACAGCAATTGCGCTGGGCGATTGCTGATGCAATAAGAAAGGGCTTTTTCGGTAACGGATTTTAGCTAATGGTTTCGTAGGTGAAACCACGGCGAAGAGGCCGAATAGACGGCCTCTGCGCGAGTGATATATTCAGTGAGCCTTGGCGGGCTTGAGCACCAGCCACAAGGCCAACGCGATCAACACACCGCCATACAGGTGCGCCATCGACAAGGGTTCATCCAGCAGCCAGGCGCCCCACAGCACCCCGAACGCCGGGATCATGAAGGTGACGGTGGTAGCCTTGACCGGCCCGATTTCGCTGAGCAGGCGGAAGTAAAGAATGTAGGCGAACGCAGTACACAGCAGGCCCAGGCCCAGCAACGACAGCCACACCTGCCAACCGCCCCAGCTCGCCGGAGGCTCGGTCATCACGTTGTAGGCGAACAGCGGTAACAGCAACAAAGTCGCGCCCATCATGCTGCCCAGCGCCGACAGGCGACTGTCCAGGCCACCCTGATGGTCGAGCCAGCGCCGGGCGAGAAACCCGGCAAAGCCGTAGCACGTGGTTGCTGCCAAGCACGAAAGAGCGCCTTGCATCAGCTTGTAGTCGAACTCCACCGGCCCAGCGCCGCTGAGAATACCGACCCCGAACAGGCCCAGGAAAATACCGCTGAGCTTGGCCAGGGTCATTGGCTCGCGGAAGAACAATGCGCCAATCAACACGCCCATCAACGGTGTTGTCGCGTTGAAAATTGCCGAATAACCGGCTGGCAGCACCTGGGCGGCAACCGAGTACAGGGTCGCCGGTATCCCCGAGTTGACCATGCCCAGTACCAGGCAGGCGCCAAGCTTGCCGTTGAAATTCCAGCGCACGCGCAGCAGGGCGAGTATCACCACCAGGCCCAGGCAAGCGATCGATACCCGGAAAAACGCCGTAGGCAGCGTGCCGAGCACTGGGGCAATGATGCGCATGAACAGAAAGCTTGCACCCCAGACAGCGGCGAGTATCAGCAGGCGGGTGATGGCAATGGGGCTCATGGGCTCTCCAGGTCCTTTGAGGCGGGGCGCGAGTTTACGCCAGAACCCGAGTTTGGCTCTCTCCCTTTCTTGCGCTGGAATTCTTGAGGCGGTGAGATTGGCCGATACGTCTGTGTCGCCGGGCTTCATTATGCCCTTTTCAGGGATAAAGCCCGTCGATAACTACGCCATCACACTTATGCAGACATCAAGGTCTCGCGGTATGGTTTTATCAAGTATCGCCTCGATCTGCGTAATTTGTGTTGGAGTTAGATCTACGACACCATCTTTTACACCCGCTTGAAGGGACGCCCAGCCAACCACTTCAAGCACGGCTTGGGTGAATTCTGGTTCTACGTCGAGTTCAAACTGCACGAATTCATTTTCGTGGCCATCAGGAAAAAAGCCTTCGATACATAAAATCATAATCACGCCTAACGCTTATTTTGGCCTTGTTCTTCCCGGTACTATAACGTGGAGCGTTAGCGGCTGGCTGTGGGGCGATTCCCAAATTCAAAAAGTTCAATGAAGGACGCTCAGCTAGTAGTTGCTGTACTGAAACTTGTGGGTCGGCGAGTTTGGCCGATACACCCGTATCGTCGGGCTTTCCCTGCCCACGGCGACTGGCTAAGCTCAAGCTTTGACACTCCTGCAGAGGTTCGATGTATGCCCCAGCACTGGCCGGCCGCCGATATCGCGCGGATGATCCTCGATGGCTTCGACGATTACCGTGAGCATTTTCGCCAGATCACCGTCGGTGCCCGCGCTCGCTTCGAGCAAGCGCAGTGGCAGCAGATCCAGAGTGCTTCGGCGGCGCGTATCAATCTCTATGAGGAAAAGGTCAGCGAGGTCAGTGACTGGCTGCACAAGGCGTTTGCCGCTGAAGTGTTGCTGGATGTCGCCCAGTGGCCGCTGGTCAAAAGTGCTTATATAGGCTTGATCGATCCGCGCCTGGACGATGAGCTCTCGGAAACCTGGTACAACTCGATTTTCTGCAGTCTGTTCAGCCATGACCTGATCAGCGACGGCTGCATGTTCATTCACACCACCCGGCCATCATTGCGCAGCCACGAACGGGCCGCGCAAACGCGCATCTATCATCCGCAAGGCAGCTTGAGCAGTGTACTGGCGCAAGTCTTTGACGATTACTGCTTCGACGTGGCGTATGGCGACCTCCAAGGTGACCTGGCGCGTTTGGAAGGACAGTTGCGCGAGAATTTGCCGGATTGGGTGTGCAAGGACCCGGCGCTGGCGGTGGAACTGTTTTCTCCGGTGTTGTATCGCAACAAAGGCGCCTACCTGGTCGGGCGCCTGTACACGCAGGATGAGCAGTGGCCGCTGGTGATTCCTTTGTTGCACCGCGAGGGTCATGGCATCGAAATCGATGCGCTGATCACCGACGAAGCAGAAGTGTCGATCATCTTTTCCTTTACCCGTTCGTATTTCATGGTGGATGTTCCGGTGCCTGCCGACTTTGTCGGCTTCCTAAAACGCATCCTGCCGGGCAAGCATGTTGCCGAACTCTATACCTCTATCGGCTTCTACAAGCACGGCAAGTCGGAGTTCTATCGTGCGCTGATCAATCACCTGGCCAATACCGATGACCGCTTCATCATGGCGCCGGGTGTGCGTGGCATGGTGATGAGCGTGTTCACGCTGCCGGGCTTCAATACCGTGTTCAAGATCATCAAGGACCGCTTTTCGCCGTCCAAAAGTGTCGACCGGGCGACGGTGATCGAGAAATACCGGCTGGTGAAAAGTGTCGATCGGGTCGGGCGTATGGCCGATACCCAGGAGTTTTCCGATTTCCGTTTCCCGTTGAGCAAGTTTGAGCCTGAGTGCCTGGCGGAACTTTTGGAGGTGGCGCCCTCCACGGTGCAAGTCGAAGGTGACACCGTGCTAGTTAGGCACTGTTGGACGGAACGGCGTATGACACCGCTCAATCTTTATCTGGAGAATGCCAATGACGCCCAAGTGCGCGAGGCGTTGGAAGATTATGGTCTGGCGATCAAGCAACTGGCGGCAGCGAATATTTTTCCCGGCGATATGTTGCTGAAGAATTTTGGCGTTACTCGGCATGGTCGCGTGGTGTTCTATGACTATGACGAGATTTGCTTTCTGACTGAGGTTAATTTTCGATACATCCCGCCAGCGCGGTATCCCGAGGATGAGATGTCCGGTGAGCCGTGGTATTCGATTGGGCCGCACGATGTGTTCCCCGAGGAGTTTCCTCCGTTTCTGTTCGCCGATAGCGGGCAGCGGCGGCTTTTCAGTCAGTTGCATGGCGAGTTGTATGACGCTGACTATTGGAAAAGTCTGCAGGAAGCGATTCGCGGGGGAAAAGTGATTGATGTGTTCCCGTATCGGCGCAAGGCCCGGGAGTGTTGAGCTCAAGCCCGCGGGGAACACAGTGGTAGCGGGCTTGCTGTTTAGCTTTTCAGGCACTTGAGGTCGCTTAGGTCTTTTTGCACCTGGCTCAGCCGTTGTTCCAGGTGTTGGCGTTGCTGGGGAGTGCTCTGGGCGATCAGGTCAACCAGCAACTGTCGGGCGGCTTGTTCTGTACGTTGGTAGGCCACGCGGTATTCGGGGGTCCAGAGGCTTTCGCGATTTTTCAGTAGTTGTTCGAGTTGAGGTTCGAAGTTGGCGTTTTTACGCTGCTCCATGGCTTCGCTGAAGTGCGCCTGCCAATTCGCTCGATTGGCAATCCACTGGCGGTTCTGTTCGCCCAGACTCTGCGACCAGGTGACTATCCGCAGTTGTTGCTGCGCAGTGAGTTCACCCAGCCAGGGGGTAAGGCGCTTTTCCATGCGTTCGCTACGCGCTTCGATCTGACGGGCAAGAGGTGTCTTGACGAATTTGGCCTGGCGTTCGCGGATGTCTTCGCTGAAGGCCTGGCGCATTTCGCGTACTTGATCGTCGTCCATTGCACTTAGCAGTTGTGCGGCGGAGGGGGTGATCTGGTCCGCAACTTTGGCGATGGCCTGTTTTGCTTCTTGGGTGCGCAATTGCAGTTGCGCGTCAGTGACTTGATCATCGGCGACCATTTGTCGGACTTTATCGATCCAGGTCAGGTACTCGGGCAGTTGCGTGCGGCAGTGCCAGGCCAGATGCTGTTTGAGGCGCTGATTGAGCCAGGTCTTTTGCTGGCGGTTCATGTCCAGGTAGTCATTGAGTGACCAGGGCACCAGTACATCGAGGTTGCGATAGGCCAGGTCGATGCGGCTGCACGCCACCACCAAGAGGGCAGGAGCGAGTAGCAGCAGGCAGGGGCGCAGGTACTTGTGCAGGCAGGCGTACATGAGCGAATCCTTGCAGTGGCTTGCGTGTCTTTATAGAACAGCTTGGCTCATTGCGGTTCCTTTTGCCGGTTGGGTGTAGAATGCCGGGCTCGCAAAGAGGATTTCCGGAAATGGCTTTAGTTGGGCGTTACAACAGTTTGCAAATCGTCAAATACACAGACTTCGGCCTGTACCTGGACGGCGGCGCGGATGGTGAGATCCTCTTGCCCAATCGCTACATTCCGAAGGACACGCCCACCGAGGTCGAAGATTGGCTGAACGTCTTCGTCTATCTGGACAGTGAAGACAAGCTGATCGCTACCACGGAAAAGACCAAGCTACAGGTCGGCGAGTTCGCGAGCCTGAAAGTCAAGGAAATCAACAGCATCGGTATTTTCCTCGATTGGGGCCTGCCCAAAGACCTGCTGATGCCGTATTCCGAAGAAAAACGCCAGATGAAAGCCGGCGAGTACTGCGTGGTGCACGCCTATCTGGACAAGCGTACGCGTCGTATCACCGCGACCGCGCGTCTGGACCGTTATCTGGATAAAGTGCCGGCTACCTACAAGGAAGGTCAGGAAGTCGATTTGCTGGTGGTCGAAGAAACCCCGATGGGGTTCAAGGCAATCATCAATAACAAGCACTGGGGCCTGATCCACAAGAACGAAGTGTTCAAATTCCTGCGTTCGGGCAAGCAGGAGAAGGGCTATATCAAGGAAATGCGCAGCGACGGCAAGATAGCCTTGAGCCTGCAGCCGATTGGCCAGGACCTGGCCAACAGCTTGAACGACAAGATTCTGGCCAAGCTCAAGGACGCCAATGGCGTGCTGCCGGTCAGCGACAAGAGCGATCCGCAGGTGATCAGCGATATGTTCGGGGTCAGCAAGGGTAACTTCAAGAAGGCCATCGGTGCCTTGTACAAGGATGGCCACATCGTCATTCACGCCGACCGCATCGAACTGGTCTGATCAGGCCTGGCGAAAGCCTGCAAAGTTCAGGTTTTCGCCGCCTTGACGAGTGTCCTGGAGCAGCGAGTCGCGATCGGCGCTCAGTGCCAGGCTAATGGTGGAGCGCCGCTTGCCGGGGTGGCGCACTTCCATTTTTTCCAGATGGGCTTTCAGAAAGTTCACCGGCACCTTCAAATGCTGCAGCTCGTCGGTTTCGGGTGTATGCAGCAGCAGGTTGACCCAGTCGGCCGCCCCTTTGCGCAGCACCAGCTTCACCGGCACATCGAACCACCACAGGCTGCGTTTGCTGTCGAGCACGGCGAATAGGCTGTTGTCGCTGGAGAGCACCGGTTTTCCCAGCTCCAGGTTACGACGGGCGATGGCGGCGGGTTTATCGAGTTTCATGCAGGTTCCTACGGGTGACGCTTGAAAGGTCGACTATTGTGCTGGCAACGCGGCGAAACATAAAGCGGCGTAATGATTGAACCGGCGCCCGACAAATAATTGAAACTCCTGAACACAGCCATTGGTCCACTGACTGTCGACTCTGACAACCCGTTTTTCCCCTTCAGGAGAACTCTCATGAGTGGCACCAAAGATAAAGTCAAAGGCATGGCCAACGAAGCGGTTGGCAACATCAAGCAAGGCGTAGGTAAAGCAACCGACAATGATCGCATGCGCGCAGAAGGTGAGATGCAGGAGCGCAAAGGCGAGGTTCAACAAAAGGTCGGAGAGGTCAAGGACGCAGTGAAAAAGCCTTGATAGTTGTAGGCAAGGTTACGCGACGGCCATCCTGAGATGGCCGTTGTGCTATCTGCGCCAATCAATCGCAACTTTGGGCCAATCGTCGTTTAGACTTCAGTGCAAAGCTTATTGAGGCGCCGTGCCCATGATTTTCGAGCGGCGAAAGGAGACGCTATGATTTTTCCCGCCCTGCGCGGCTTGCCGTTGCATCGAGTGCTGGTACGCACCGTAAAGGAATTTCTCGACGACGAGATGTCGACCTATGCCTCGGCTCTGGCCTATCAGATGTTGTTCTCGCTGTTTCCCTTCCTGTTGTTCCTGATCGCTTTGATCGGCTTTCTGCACTTGCCTGACTTTTTTTCCTGGCTGCGTCTGCAGTCAGAGATGGTATTGCCACCACAGGCATTGGAGCAGGTCAATCCAGTCATTGACCAACTGCAGCAGTCCAAAGGTGGCTTGCTTTCGGTGGGTATCGTGATTGCTTTATGGACGGCATCTGCAGGTGTGCGCTTGATGATGAGTGCGATGAATGCCGCTTACGATGTGGTCGAAGGCCGCCCAGTGTGGAAGCGCATTCCACTGTCGGTCGTCTACACCGTGGGAATCGCGGGTATGTTGCTGGCCGCGGCGGCGTTGATGGTGCTCGGGCCGCAGGTGATGGAGTGGATCGCCTCGCAGGTCGGCATGCAGGAGTTCATCGTGACCTTGTGGACGATTCTGCGTTGGCCGGCAATCATCATTTTGATGATGGTGGCAGTGGCGTTGATCTACTACGTAATGCCCGATGTAAAACAGGAGTTTCGTTTTATCACCCCAGGCTCGGTACTGGCGGTGGTGGTATGGATCATCGCTTCGTTGGGGTTCGGCTATTACGTCAAAACCTTCGCTGACTACAACGCCATGTACGGCAGTATCGGTGCGATTATTGTCCTACTGCTGTATTTCTATATTTCTGCCGCGGTGTTGTTGTTGGGGGCGGAAATGAATGCAGTCATTGAACATATGTCCGTCGAGGGTAAGGATCCCGGTGAGAAAGAGGCCGGTGAAAACCTCCATGAACATGATAAAAAGCATGTTTCCGGGTTGGGACGCGATCACTCGCTCGACCACCCGGCTACCTCGGAAGATGAGCCCGTGAGACGTACATCCCATGATTCGTGACATTCTGAAAATGGGCGACGAGCGTTTGCTGCGTATCGCTGCGCCGGTGCCTGAGCAATTGCTTGCCAGTGCTGAGCTCGAGCAGCTGATTGCTGACATGTTCGAGACCATGCGCCATGTGGGCGGCGTTGGCCTCGCCGCCCCGCAAATCGGTATCGACCTGCAATTGGTCATTTTTGGTTTCGAGCGTAGCGAACGCTATCCGGACGCCGAGCCTGTTCCCCAGACCATCCTCCTCAATCCGCTGATCACGCCCTTGGACACCGAAGTCGAAGACGGCTGGGAAGGGTGTCTTTCGGTTCCGGGCCTGCGGGGGGTGGTACCGCGCTTTCGACGTATTCGCTACCAGGGGATCGATCCTCAAGGCCAGGTAATCGATCGGGTCGCGGAAGGTTTCCATGCCCGAGTGGTGCAGCATGAGTGCGATCACTTGATCGGACGGCTGTATCCGTCACGCATTCATGACTTCAATAAGTTCGGTTATACCGAGGTGCTGTTTCCCGGGCTGGATCCTGCCAGCGACGATTGAACCCGGGCCATGGCCAATAGCTGTTTGCTGCGCTGGTAACGCACCAGGCGCTCAGCCAGCGCGGCGGGCAGATCAATGCGCAGCTCGAAGCCTTGTCGCTGATAGAAGGGTACAAGCTCGGGGTGGCAGAATAACCAAGTGATTCCTTGCGCGTCTTGCATGGCCGTGTCAATCAAGTGCTGAGCGATCCCTTGTCCTCTATGTTCATGCGCGACCCAAAGTCCGGTCAGCCAAAAGCCACCTGAAACCGGCGTCAGGCACATCGCTGCGACGAGGTCTTCGGCACGGGCCACCCACAACTGCCCTTGAGCCGCCGCGCGCATGGAAGAACCCTGGCTTTTATAGAATTTATTCAGCAATGGCCGCTCAAGGGCGGTCAGCTGACAGTAGCGTAATTTGGTCACGGCAATCGTCCAGCAAAGGCTCTGGCTTGGGCTTTTACAGGGGCAACGTTCACCTGTCGAGGGTGAACATTCCAGTGGATTGTTACAGTTTTGGTAATAGTGATTGTCCGGCTTAGGGATTTAACCCGATTGGCCAACTTGTAAACTATGTTTGTCCCGACAAAAAGTAGCAGCGGGACCGGTACTTCGTGTTATGTCAAAGTGGTAGATGTAACAACTTCTCCGCGCCTCTGTTGGCCAATGAAGTCAATCGATTAGTTTGATTGCTTTGCAGGCTTATTATCATGAAAAGTTTACTTGTTCTTGCCCTTGTCGGTATGTCTTCTTTTGCCTTGGCTGATGAAGTTAAAGTCGCCAATGTACAGCCGGTAGTTGAACAGTACGATTATTCGACCAACCTGGATATTGCCAAGGTTATCAGCTTGTCGACCATTCCCAACGTCTGTGAAGTGGTGCCGGCAACCATGGTTTACGAAGATCACCAAGGTCAACGCCACACCCTCGAATACCGCGCCATGGGTAATGGGTGCACTAACGGCTGAGCCCAGCCCAGACCTATTACCGTGCTACGGATTTTCGCGCTCCAATAGCTGACGCTTTCGTTCGACGCCCCAACGGTAACCGGAAAGGTTACCGTCGCTGCGCACCACCCGGTGACAGGGGATCGCTACGGCGAGCGCATTGGCAGCGCACGCTTGGGCCACCGCACGCACCGCTTTGGACGCGCCGATGCGCTGGGCTATTTCGGCATAGCTTGCCGTTGTCCCGGCCGGGATCGTGCGCAGCGCTTGCCAGACCCGTTCTTGAAAGGCTGTGCCGCGCAAGTCCAGGGGCAAATCCAGGCCGATTCCGGGTGCCTCGATCAATCCCACCACCCTGGCCACCAGAGATTCAAACTCGCGATCACCGCCGAGCAGATTTGCCTTGGGGAATTTGTCCTGCAGATCCTGCAGCAAGGCCTGTGGGTTGTCGCCCAGGAGAATCGCACAGATACCGCGTGCGCTTTGCGCCACCAGAATCGCCCCCAATGAGCACTGGCCGAGGGCAAAACGAATATCGGTATTGGCCCCGCCATCGCGGTAAGACCCCGGGGTCATGCCCAGGCGTGCGTTGCTCGACTCGTAGAAGCGACTGTTGGAATTGAAGCCGGCTTGGTACAAGGCATCGGTTATGCTGCTGGAGTGCTGTAACTGATGACGCACTTTGTCTGCGCGGTGGGCCGAGGCATAGGCCTTGGGCGTCACTCCGGTAATGGCCTTGAACACCCGATGCAGGTGAAACGGGCTCATGCTCAATTGTTCGGCCAGTTGATTGAGGCTGGGTATCGACTCGGCGTCCTCGATCAGTTGGCAGGCTTGGGTGACCTTCGCCCGATGTTGCTCGGCCATCAGCGTCTGGTCAGCAACCTTTCGTTTGCTAGGCCGGTAACCCGCCGCTTCAGCTTGCGTCGGGGTGTCGAAGAACTCGACGTTGTCGATACGCGGCAGGCGCGAGCTGCTACTGGGCCGGCAGTACACACCGGTGGTGCGCACGGCATAGACAAACTCACCGTCGGCCGCCGGGTCGCGGGCGAGCATGGCTTGCCAGCGTGGATCGGATTCGCTGATGGAGGATTTACCTTGGCTCATACCGGGAATCTCTTGGTCAGTAGGGATGTGCTCAGGTTAGGGCGGTCGTTGAAGGAATAAACTCCGGGTCTTGCGTTCAAACTCGCGGGTTGGGCACGCGCCACAGGTACCAGGCAGCGACCGTGCGGTAGGGGCGCCATTGCTCACCCAGCTCGAGCATTTGCCGGCGGCTCGGCTGCGTGTCCAGACCTTGCAGGCGACGGTAACCTTCACGCACGCCGAAGTCATCGACGGGCAGGATGTCCATACGTTCCAGGGTGTAGATCAATAGCATCTCCACGGTCCAGCGGCCGACACCGCGTAAACTGATCAGGCGCTCGATCAGCGCTTCATCGGTCATTGTCAGCGCCTGCGCACGGTCTGGAACCACACCTTGCTGACGCGCCTGGGCAATGCCCTGGATGGTAACCAACTTGCTCCCCGAGAACCCGCACGCCCGCAGTTGCTCGGCTGGCGTGGCCAGCACTTGTTCGGGGCTGGGAAAATCACTGCCTGGATACAGTGCAAGAAAGCGCCCGAGGATGGCATCGCCTGCCTTCACGTGCAGTTGCTGGTAAGCAATGGCGCGTACCAGTGCCTGGTACGGGTCTCGCTGCGGGCGTGGCTGATGCAGGCATGGACCAATGGCCTGGACATGCGCGGCCCATTTCGAATCCAGCGTGCGCAGAAATTGCTCGGCCTCAGTGAATAACGTGTTCATGTCGCCTCCATGGCGTGGACCACCCGCTCCAGGGCCTGTTTGAGTTCCGCGCGGCTGCTGGCGGCCGAAAGGCTGACACGCACCGCCGGCAGTTCGCTCTGCTTTACGGCAAATACTTCTGCAGGCACCACTTCCACGGCATTGGCCCGACAGCGTTGTACCAGCGTTTGTGCAGGCACCGAACAGTTCACCCAGACATGCGGCGACGGCGCCTGGCCATAGAGCCTGTCAGCACCCAAAATTCTGCGCGCCAGGCGCCAGCGCTGTTGGGTCTCGGCACGTTGCCAGGCCAGGCGCCGATGTGCAGTGCCGTCACTGATCCAGCGACAGGCTATCTGCAAATTCAGCGGCGATACCTGCCAGTGTGTTGCCTGGGCGTGCGGGTCGATCCTGGCCAGCAACAGCGAGTCAGCGACGATCCAACCCAGGCGTAGCCCCGCCCCGACTGTCTTTGACAGGCTGGTTATCAATATTCCCTGCGAACCCAGTAACGGCCATAGGGGCGGCTGATCGGTCAGAGCACCATACACATCATCCTCGACCAACAGCAGGCCATGGCGCTGGATGACTTCGACAATCGCCTGCTGACGCTCGCGACTCATGGTGGCCCCCGTGGGGTTTTGCAGGCTGGGGGTGAGTACTACGAGCCGTGCACCGGTGGCGCGGGCGACGCGGTCCAGATCCTCAGGCAGAATTCCTTCCTGGTCCTGGGCGATGCCGTGCAGCGGCAAACGCAATTGGCGGCACGCAGCCTTGATGCCCGGCGCGGTCAGCGCTTCCACCAGCACCGGGTCTCCAGCCTGGCAGAGCGATAACAGAACACTGAACAGACCTTGTTGAGCGCCGCCGCACAACAGCAGTTGGCTGGCGTTCAGGTGCAGCCCGCGATTGGCTAGCCAGCTTGCCCCATGGGCGCGGGCCATTAGCAGCGCTTCGGCATTCAGATAATGGTCCAGGCCGCGAACTGCACCTTCGTGCAACAGTGCCTGCAAGGTGCGCTCAATATCCTGGTTGTCTGGATCGATCACCGGTACGTTGGTGGACAGATCGATCAGGCTGGGCTGCAGGCCGTTTTGCTTGAGATGAAACAGCGTTGCCTCTTTGCTGCCCGCCAGGACATAGGTGCCGCGACCCACTTCACCACTGACCAGATGGCGAACGGCAGCTTCACGGTACGCCTGTTGGGTGGTACTCGGGTTCAGCCCCAGGGCCCAGGCCAGGCGACGCTGTGGTGGCAGGCGTTCGCCGACTTTCAGTTCACCGCGCTCGATGGCGTCGGCGATGGCCTCGACCAAAGCCAGGTAGCGGGGGTGTTCAGTGGCGGGGAGGGTGGGCGTCCACATTTATTGTCGGCCATGCAATATAAGGTTTTACCCATACAATGGCTCGGCGCTAGGATCTGGTCAAATCCACTGTTGCCGAGGTGTTCCATGTTCGACCTGAATGACTTGCGTGAAGCTGCCCGCCTGGTACATGCCAGCGTGCCTGCCACTGCCCAGTACGCTTGGCCCCGGTTGGCGGAGCGACTGGGATGCGAAGTCTGGGTCAAACACGAGAACCACGCCCCGACCGGTGCTTTCAAGGTGCGCGGTGGATTGCTCTATGTGCAATGGCTGCAGGCCCAGAAGCCACAGGTTCGCGGCCTGGTCACTGCCACTCGTGGCAATCATGGGCAGAGCATGGCTCTGGCGGCGCGCAAGGCCGGGTTGCCGATCATTATCGTGGTGCCGCAGGGCAACTCTCGAGAAAAAAACGCGGCGATGCGTGCGCTGGGTGCGGAGTTGATCGAATACGGCGTCGATTTTGATCAGTCTCGGGAAGAAGCGGCCCGTCAGGCACAGATGCATGGCTATGAAATGGTACCGTCATTCCACCCGCAACTCGTTCGCGGAGTGGCCACCTATGCCCTGGAGTTGTTCGATGCGGTACAGAACCTGGATTGTGTCTATGTGCCGATCGGCATGGGCTCGGGAATCTGTGGGCTGATTCAGGCCCGCAACCTGCTGGGGTTGAGCACCGAAATCGTGGGCGTGGTCTCCAGCGCGGCCGATGCTTTTGCCTCGAGTTTCGAGCAAGGGCGCATCGTTACTACCGCGACCGCCGATACCTTTGCCGACGGTATGGCGTGCCGTATTCCTGTGCCCGAAGCATTCAATCTGGTTTACCAGCATGCCGCGCGCATCGTACGGGTGAGCGATGAAGAAGTCGCTCAGGCTATGCGCATCTATCACGAAGATACCCATAACACAGCTGAAGGCGCTGGGGCTGCCGGCCTCGCTGCCCTGATCCAGGAGCGCGATCGCCAGCAAGGGCGCAAAGTGGCGGTAATCTTGAGTGGCGCCAATATCGACCGGCAACGTTATGCGCAGGTCTTGGCGGGTGACTGAAAAATTCTGAATTGATCAATAGGAAAAAATGCTATCTTAATTTGATAGCATTTTCCGATGAACAATCGATACCGCAGAATCCTCGAGAGTATTTTTCGCTCACCTACAAGCGCCAGTCTGGCGTTCAGCGACATTGAAGCGCTGGTGCTGTATTTAGGCGGGCAAGTTCTGCAGCGTGAAGGTTCCAGGGTCAAGCTGGTTCTAGGTGCAGAGCAATGGCGTTGCCATCGCCCCCACCCCGGTAAAGAGGCCAAGCGATATCAAGTAGAAGAAGCCCGCGAATTTTTGCTGCGGGCAGGAGTTCAGCTATGAACGCGATGAACTACAAGGGCTATAACGCTCGAGTCGAGTATGACCCTCGTGACGACATTTTCGTCGGTCGGGTGCTGGGGGTGCGTGACATTATTAGTTTCCACGCCAGCTCTGTGAGCCAGTTACATGAAGCATTCCACCTGGCACTGGACGATTATCTTGCAGATTGTGCGGAGCGAGGCGTGCTCCCTGAGCGTCCAGCCTCGGGCAAAGTCATGTTGCGCATTCGCCCTGAGGTGCATGCCGCTGCGACGATCGCCGCGAAATCTGCAGGCAAAAGTCTCAATCAATGGGCGGATGAGGTTTTTGCGCGTGCAGCCCAGTTCTGACAGACCGGGGTAAAGGCAAGGCAGTTTTTCCAGTACAGCGCCCGTGTTTCCGCTTTAATAGCGCCTGCCTTCAACGCTGCCTATGGAATGCCCCATGCCTTTCTCCAATGGATTTCTTCTCAGTCTTTCCTTATGCCTCGATATCGGCATTGCCAACATCGCCATGATCACCCTGGCCATGCAGCGTGGGTTCTTCCAGGGCTTCTGGTTGGGGTTGGGTACGTGCGTCGGTGATCTGGTCTACGCAGTGGCTGCGCTGGTCGGGATGACCGTGTTACTGCAATTTGAGACGGTGCGCTGGGTGCTGTGGCTGGGCGGATCGCTGCTGCTGGTGTGGTTTGCCGTGAAGATGCTGTTGGCTGCCTGGCGCGGTGACGGCCAGGTACAAGCGGGGCAGGTGGTTGTGGAGTCGTTCTGGCGTGAGTTTCTGCGCGGGATTTTCCTGGCCATGTCATCACCGACGGCGATCCTCTGGTTTGCGGCTGTAGGCGGGGTGCTGATCTCCCGTTCCGGTGGTGGCAGTCTGCTTGAGGCTAGCCTGTTTCTGTCGGGGTTCTTTGCGGCAGGGCTCATCTGGTGTCTGTCGCTGTGCTTGATCGCCAGTCACGGTGGACGCTTGCTGGGTAATCGACTGCTGACGTGGTCGTATCTGCTTTCAGCGGCGATTTTCTGTTACTTCGCCGTCTATGTGATTGTTTCCGGTTATCGGGAATTCATCCTTGCCGTGCCTGCCGCCACAGCGGGTCTATAATCATTCGGGGTGCCCATTTGCAGGCGCCGACAGGCCGGAGGATTTTCGAGATGAAAGGTCTGGATGCAAAGAAAATGGCCAAGAAAAAGCCCCTCAGAACTATTGATGAAAAACGTGCCGCCAAACGCGCCAAGCGCTCGGCCAACAGTGGATTCCTTCCATGACATCCACAAGGAGCCCCGCAAGGGGCTTCTTGTGGTTTCCAGGTGCCGCGTTTTTCCCGGCGCAAAAGTTTTCCAGCAGCGTTGTCGATTTTTCCAGCAGCCATTCGACCATCTGTGAACGCACCGATTTGCTCGGTGCCTGGCACTCATCGAATCTGTGAGGATAAGACCATGAGCAGCACTGCCGAAAATGAAGTACGCCAACTCATCGAACGCTGGATACCTGCCGTTCGTGCGCGAGACATCCCTGCCATTCTCGCCCCATATACCGAAGACATCGTTGCATTCGATGCGGTCAAGGAATTGCAATTCAAAGGCAAGGCAGCTTATCGCGACCACTGGCAAGCCTGTATGGAGCACTGTCCCGGCGACATGATCTTCGAGATGGAGCAACTGCAGGTTCATGCCAGCGCCGACCTGGCTTTTGCCCACTGGCTGGTCCGCTGTGGTCCGGCCAGCGATGAGAGTGGCGAAGACAAGAGCTGCTACATGCGCGCCAGCGCCGGTTACAAGCGCATCGATGGGCAATGGATGGTTGTTCATGAGCATTGGTCGGCACCTTTCGACATGGAGACCGGTGCTGCGTTGTTCTCGCTCAAGCCTTGAGTCGAACACTTTCGAAAACGTGACCAAAGGCGCCTGCTGCAGCGGCGCGACTTGCAGCCATGTTGGCATTTGCGCTGGAGAAGACGATGAAATACCTATGCCTGGTCTATTGTGAAGAAGGTCTGCTGCACAGCTTGCCCGATAGCCCCGCCGATGCCGAGTGCATGGCGTATGCCGAAGCGATCCAGGGAACTGGGCGGATGCTCGCCGCCGAGGCGCTCAAGCCCGTGCAGACTGCCACCACGGTGCGTGTCCGGGGTGGGCATATGAGTTTGACCGACGGGCCGTTTGCCGAAACCAAAGAACAACTTGCGGGCTTCTATCTGGTAGATGCCCGTGACCTGAATGAAGCCCTGAACATTGCCAGGGGTATTCCTGCCGCCAGAGTTGGCAGTGTCGAAGTGAGGCCGATCCGCGAGTTGCAACCTTGAGTCGAAGGAGAACAACAAGATGAGCCTTCACCCTCCAGGGGCTGCGCAGTATGAGCTGTCCCTCAGCCGATTGATTGATGCTCCACGTAGAAAAGTGTTCCGGGCCTGGACTGACCCGCAGTTGTTGGCCCAGTGGTGGGGGCCGAACGGCATGATCACCCCGGTGTGTGAAATGCAGTTGTGGGTAGGCGGGTTGTTTCGCACGGTGATGCAGGCGCCAGACGGTGCCGAGTACCCCAACCAGGGGGTGTTCCTGGAAATTCTTGCACCTGAGCGAATTGTTTTCACTGATGCTTTCGGGCCAGGCTGGGTGCCGTCGAGCAAGGCATTCATGACGGCGGTAGTGACCTTCGAGGATGTTCAAGGCAAAACCCAGTACACCGCACGCGCCTGGCACTGGAATGCCGCCGATTGCTTGACCCATGAAGAAATGGGTTTTCATCGCGGGTGGGGTGAAAGCCTGGACCGACTGGTGACTGTGGTGACCACGCAGATGCCGGACTGATGGCAACGCAGGCCCAGGTGCAGGCCGAGGTCGAGTCTGTTTATCAGCGAGAATCGCGGCGCATTCTTGCTACATTAATTCGTTTGCTGGGAGATTTCGACCTGGCCGAGGAGGCCATGCACGAAGCGTTTTTTGTTGCTGTCGAACGTTGGCAGCGCGATGGAATACCCGCCAGTCCAAGGGCCTGGCTGGTGTCCACCGGCCGCTTCAAGGCCATCGACGGATTGCGTCGGCGCGCTCGTTTCGACCGCACCCAGGCGCAGTTGATGATCGCCTTGGAGGCACAGCAGGAGGATGAGGTGAAAGACGAGGAGCTGGAAGATGATCGCCTGCGCCTGATCTTTACCTGTTGTCATCCGGCGTTGGCCGCCGATGCCCAGGTGCCACTGACCTTGCGTGAGGTCTGCGACCTGACCACCGAGGAAATCGCCCGGGCCTTTCTACAGAGCCCGGCCACTATTGCCCAGCGCATCGTGCGTGCCAAGGCGAAGATCCGTGATGCGCAGATTCCCTATCAAGTGCCGGCGCTGAACGAATTGCCGGAGCGCCTGGACAGTGTGCTGAGGGTCATTTATCTGGTGTTCAACGAAGGCTACTCGGCGTCCTCGGGCGACAACCTGATGCGCAACGACCTCAGTGATGAAGCGATTCGCCTGGGGCGGCTGTTGCAGCAATTGCTGCCAGACCCGGAAGTGCTGGGGTTGCTGGCGTTGATGTTGCTGCAGGCTTCGCGGCAGGACGCGCGCAGTGACGACAAGGGCGAATTGATTTTGCTCGATGAACAGGATCGCAGTCTTTGGAATCGCGCATTGATCGCCGAAGGCAGCGAGTTGGTGCAGCAGGCATTGCGAACGCGCCACTTCGGGGTGTATAGCCTGCAAGCTGCAATTGCTGCGGTGCATGCTGAAGCGGCCAGCGCAGAACAAACCGACTGGGAAGAAATTGTCGGCCTTTACGATGTATTGCTGCGGGGCTGGCCATCGCCTGTGGTGGAACTCAATCGTGCCGCTGCCTTGGCGTCACGCGATGGCCCCCAGGCGGGGTTACTGGCGGTGGACGCGATTTTGGCGCGAGGCCAGTTGCAGGACTATCACCTGGCCCATTGCGCCCGTGCTGAACTCTGTCGGCAACTGGGGCGCGTGGATCAAGCGCGCGCGGCCTATCAAACCGCGCTGAACCTAACCCAACAAGGTGCCGAGCGGCGCTTTATCGAACGCCGCTTGAGCCAGTTGTGAGGGTTAGCCGATGGTGATTGGCGGCGGGCTGACCAATTCCACTGTCTGTTGTTTACGCGGCGCGAGGATCTCAGCCTCGCCATCGACGACCAATTCGTCATTCTGATTGAACACCCGCGTGGCGATGCGCACTTTGAACTTGGGCAGTTTTTCCAGGATTTCCAGGCGCACGGTCAGGGTGTCGCCGAACTTGACCGGCTTCTGGAAGCTCATGGTCTGTCCCAGGTAGATGGTGCCCGGGCCAGGCAGTTCGCAGGCAACTGCGGCGCTGATCAGTGCACCGCTGAACATGCCGTGGGCGATACGCTCCTTGAACATGCTCTTGGCTGCGAACTCGGCATCCAGGTGGACGGGGTTATGGTCACCGGACATCGCTGCGAACAGCTGGATGTCACGTTCTTCGACGGTCTTGCTGAAACTGGCAGTCTGGCCGACTTCAAGGGCTTCGTAAGGAGTGTTGGTGACCTGGGACATCGATTCGGTTCCTGCTAAGGGCGTGGAAACGGCCATTATTCACTGCGGGCAGGGCGGCACAGGGCCAACGCGTGCTCACACCAGTCAATGATCGCGGCCGTGACCTCGTCACGGTTGGTTTCGTTGAGCAGTTCATGTCGCGCTTTTGGATAGAGCTGCAACTGAACATGCTGGTTGCCGGCCAGGCGCAAGGCACCGGCCAGATCCTTGAGACGCTTGCCGGCACTGACCGGATCACATTCGCCGCCCATGACCAGGATCGGCAGGTTCGGATCGATCTGTTTGAGGTTGGCCGGTTGGCTGATTTGTTCAAGCCCCATCAGCAGGTCGATCCATAACCGGTTGGTGCAGCGAAAACCGCACAAGGGGTCGGCAATATAACGGTCGACTTCGGTAGTGTCGCGACTGAGCCAGTCAAAGGCTGTGCGAGTGGGTTTGAACGCTTTGTTGAACGAGCCAAAGGACAACCATTCGATCAATGCACTGTGACCCAGTGGTCCCTGACGCCAGGCCTCCAGGCGGGCGATCATGCAGGCCGCGCGGTACAGCGCCGGTGGCTGGAAATTCGAGCCACTGAGAATCGCACCTTGCAAGCTGGCGCCGTGGTGGATCAGATAGGCTTGGGCAATGTAGCTGCCCATACTGTGGCCGAAAAGAAACACAGGGGTGCCCGGGAACTGCTGGCCAATGTGCTGGTTGAGCAGCCCGAGATCGTTGACCACGGCGCTCCAGCCATTGTGGCGAGCGAACAGCCCCTGGGTTCCGAGTTCGGCGGTACGGCCATGACCGCGCTGGTCATGGGCAATCAGGGCATAACCCGCAGCACTCAGGGCCTGGCCGAGGCGCTGATAGCGACCGGCATGCTCGGCCATGCCGTGGGCCAGCAGCACGACGGCCTTGATAGGCGTGCTCGGCAGCCATTGGTAGACATAAAGGCTGCAATGATCGCTGGCCGGAAGCCAGAACGCATCGTGGTGCATGGCGAGTCCTTGTGCGCACAGGTGAAAGAGTCAGCTCAGTGTATAACTCAAGCGCACAATCGAAAGGTCGCAATAAACAAGATTCATAATGTTAATGACAGTGCTTGGCATATTTGCCACCTGCGGCATACCTGCTACCGTCGGCACAACATCCTTTCGTCAAGCAGACAGAGGACCGGAGCGGCCAAGGTATGAGGACAAGAATAAATGCAAGCTGATTTCTGGAATGACAAACGTCCTGCAGGTGTTCCGTCGACTATCGACATGAATACTTACAAGTCTGTGGTCGAAGTATTTGAGCGCTCTTGCAAGAAATTCGCTGACCGCCCTGCGTTCAGCAACCTGGGGGTAACCCTGACGTATGCCGAGTTGGAAAGGCACTCCGCAGCCTTCGCCGCCTACCTGCAGCAACACACCGATCTGGAACCGGGCGACCGCATCGCCGTACAGATGCCCAACGTGCTGCAGTACCCGATTGCCGTGTTCGGTGCCTTGCGCGCCGGACTGATCGTAGTCAACACCAACCCGCTGTATACCGCGCGTGAAATGCGTCATCAGTTCAAGGATTCCGGCGCCCGGGCACTGGTGTACCTGAACATGTTCGGCAAACTGGTGCAGGAAGTGCTGCCCGATACCGGCATCGAATTCCTCATTGAGGCGAAGATGGGCGACATGCTGCCGACGGCCAAGGGATGGCTGGTCAACACCATCGTGGCCAAGGTCAAGAAGATGGTGCCTGATTACCATCTGCCCCAGGCTGTATCGTTCAAGACCGCGCTCGGCCAAGGCCGCGGGGTGGTACCGAAGCGCGTGTCGCTGAGCCTCGAGGATATCGCCGTACTGCAGTACACCGGCGGCACCACTGGCCTTGCCAAGGGCGCGATGTTGACCCATGGCAACCTGGTCGCCAACATGCTTCAGGTGCTGGCGTGTTTCTCGCAACATGATGAGGACGGTCAGCGGCTGATCAAGGAGGGGCAGGAGGTGATGATTGCGCCACTGCCGCTCTATCATATCTATGCCTTCACCGCGAATTGCATGTGCATGATGGCCACCGGTAATCACAACGTGCTGATCACCAACCCTCGAGATATTCCAGGGTTCATCAAAGAACTGAAAAAGTGGAAGTTTTCCGGACTGCTGGGCCTGAATACGCTGTTCGTGGCGTTGATGAATCACCCAGGGTTCAAGGACCTCGACTTCTCTGCCCTGAAAGTCACCAACTCCGGTGGCACGGCCCTGGTCACCGCCACCGCCGAACGCTGGGAAAGCCTCACGGGCTGCCGCATTGTCGAAGGCTACGGCTTGACTGAAACGTCGCCCGTGGCCAGCGCCAACCCCTATGGCAAGCTGGCACGCCTCGGCACTGTCGGCATTCCGATGCCGGACACGGCATTCAAGGTCATCGACGATGAGGGAGTCGAACAACCGCTGGGGGAGCGCGGCGAGCTGTGTATCAAGGGCCCGCAAGTAATGAAAGGCTACTGGGAACAGCCACAGGCCACTGCCGAGGCACTGGACAGCGATGGCTGGTTCAAGACCGGTGATATTGCCGTGATCGATCCGGATGGCTTCACCCGGATTGTCGATCGCAAGAAGGACATGATCATTGTTTCGGGCTTCAACGTGTACCCGAACGAGATCGAAGAAGTGGTCATGAGCCACCCTCAGGTGGTCAATTGCGCGGTGATCGGCGTACCGGACGAGCGCTCGGGAGAAGCCGTGAAGCTCTTCGTAGTGCCGCGAGATGGCAACGTCAGCGTTGAAGAGCTCAAGGCCTTCTGCAAAGCCAACTTCACCGGCTACAAAGTACCCAAGCAAATCGTCCTGCGTGACTCGCTGCCGATGACGGCAGTGGGCAAGATCCTGCGCCGCGAACTGCGCGACATTGCCTGAAGGCAAGTACAGCCGCCGGCTTCAAGCGGCAAGTGATGCAAGACGAACCAAGCCGTTCGGTATGCCGCTTGCCGCTTGAATTCCCTGCTTTAGTCTTTTTACTCTAAAAATGACCATTGAGTTATCAAGAGTCATTTTTGTGACTGTTTGGGCTTCTTTAGCTCTAGTCGACCGTTTGCAAAGCTGCTAATCTCGGCCCGCTTGTGATTTTCTGGTTTGCAATAAACCGTAATCTTATATCAATAATAATCGCATCGACTGCGGTGAAGAATTCGCTGGTGCTGGAGGAGTGGGCTTCCATGATCGAAAACTTTTGGAAGGATAAGTACCCAGCCGGGATTGCTACGCAAATCAATCCGGATGAGTACCCGAATATCCAGGCAGTATTGAAACAGTCCTGCCAACGCTTTGCTGACAAGCCAGCCTTTAGCAACCTGGGCAAAACCATCACCTACGGCGAACTGTACGAGCAGTCGGGGGCGTTTGCCGCTTACCTTCAGCAAAACACGGACTTGCAACCCGGTGATCGCATCGCCGTTCAACTGCCCAATGTGCTTCAGTATCCGGTTGCTGTGTTCGGCGCTTTGCGTGCGGGCCTGATCGTGGTCAACACCAACCCGTTGTATACCGCACGGGAATTGGAGCACCAGTTCAACGACTCCGGCGCCAAGGCGCTGGTGTGTTTGGCCAACATGGCGCACCTGGCTGAAAAGGTAGTGCCCAAGACCCAGATCAAACACGTTATTGTCACCGAAGTGGCCGATATGCTGCCACCGGTAAAACGTCTGTTGATCAACAGCGTGATCAAGTACGTGAAGAAAATGGTCCCGGCCTATCATTTGCCGAAGGCGGTCAAGTTCGTTGACGTGTTGCGTCAGGGCGCCGGCAAACCGGTGCAGGAAGCGAATCCTGATCGCAATGATGTTGCCGTGTTGCAGTACACCGGTGGTACCACCGGCGTTGCCAAAGGGGCGATGCTTACACACCGTAACCTGATGGCAAATATGCTGCAGTGCCGGGCGTTGATGGGCTCCAACCTCAATGAAGGTTGCGAAATTCTGATCACCCCGTTGCCGCTTTATCACATTTACGCCTTCACCTTTCATTGCATGGCAATGATGCTGATCGGCAACCACAACATCCTGATCAGCAACCCGCGCGATTTGCCGGCGATGGTCAAGGAATTGTCGAAGTGGAAGTTCAGTGGATTTGTCGGTCTGAACACGTTGTTCGTTGCCCTGAGCAACAACGAGAACTTCCGCAAGCTGGACTTCTCGGCACTGAAAATCACCCTGTCCGGTGGCATGGCCTTGCAGATGAGCGTTGCCGAGCGCTGGAAAGCGGTAACCGGTTGCGCCATTTGCGAAGGCTATGGCATGACTGAAACCAGCCCTGTGGCGACAGTCAATCCTGCCGAGCACAACAAGGTCGGCACCATTGGTATTCCAGTACCTTCGACCCTGTGCAAGATCGTCGATGACGCCGGTGTCGAGCTGCCGTTGGGTGAAGTGGGCGAGTTGTGTGTCAAGGGCCCGCAGGTGATGAAGGGCTATTGGCAGCGACTGGAAGCTACCAACGAGATTCTCGACAGTGAAGGCTGGTTGAAAACCGGTGATATTGCCCTGATCCAGCCCGATGGCTACCTGCGTATCGTCGACCGTAAGAAAGACATGATTCTGGTGTCCGGATTCAACGTCTATCCCAACGAGCTCGAGGATGTTCTGGTGGCACTGCCGGGTGTGCTTCAGTGTGCCGCTATCGGTGTGCCTGACGAGAAGTCCGGTGAGGTGATCAAGCTGTTCATCGTCGTTCGGCCAGGTGTCACGCTGACCAAAGAACAGGTGATGGCGCACATGCGTGCCAATGTCACTGGCTACAAGGTGCCGCGCTTCATCGAGTTCCGCGATGCTCTGCCGACCACCAACGTCGGTAAGATCCTGCGTCGTGAACTGCGTGACGAGGAGCTGAAAAAGCTCGGTCTGAAGAAGATCGCCTGACAACGATCTTGGTGCAGCAGCCGGCATTGCCGGAAAAAAGGGCCGCTATGCGGCCCTTTTACGTTCAACCCTGGTTTCAACGCAATTTCTCAAGCATCTGGTAGTACCACATGCCTGCCGCCAGCAACGGATTGCCCAGCACATCGCCCATCGGCACCTTGATGTGTTTGCAGCCTGCAAAGGTATCGAACTTCTCCAGTGTGCCGGTCAATGCCTCTGCCATGATTTCACCCATGATGTGGCTGGTGGCGATGCCGTGCCCGGAGTAGCCCTGGCAATACCAGACGTTGTCGGAGAGCTTGCCCAGTTGCGGGATACGGTTGACCACGATGCCCATGGCGCAGCTCCACTGGAACTCCAATGGCACCCCTTTCAATGCCGGGAAGGTGCGCTCGATGCAGGGACGCAGCTCGCCGGCAATGTCACGCGAATCACGACCTGAATAGTTGGCGCCTCCGCCGAACAGCAGGCGACCGTCAGCGGTCATGCGGTAGTAGTCGAGAACAAAGCGGCAGTCATAAACCGCCAGGTCCTGCGGGTTGATTTGTGCTGCCAGCTCCCCGAGTGGGGCAGTGGTAACGATGCCGCCCATGGCCGGGAATATCTTGCCCTTGAGCTGACGCTTTTCCAGCTTGTGGTAGACATCACCGGCCAACAGGATCTGCTTGGCTTCGATGCGTCCCTGCGCAGTCACTACTGCCGGGTGATCACCGTGGACGATCTCCAGTACTTCGGAGTTTTCAAAGATCAGCGCACCAAGGCTGTGGGCTGCACGGGCTTCGCCCAGGCACAGGTTGAGCGGATGCAGGTGCAGGTTGCGCAGGTTCTTCAAGGCGCCGATGTACAGCGGGCTTTGCAGGTGTTTGCTGACCGCGTCGCGATCGAGCAATTGCACCTGATCACCCATGCCGCGGCGCTGGGCTTCGGCCTCAAAGGCCTGCAGTTCTTTCATGTGCGAAGCTTTCATTGCCGCATGCAAGTGACCGTGCTTGAGGTCGCATTCAATCCCGTAGCGAGCGATCCGCTGTTCGATGATCTGGTGACCACGCCAGCGCAATTGCCAGATGAAATCATCGACGTCGTCGCCAAGCTTTTCGCGCATCTGCTTGCGCATTGCCTCGTCACCGGAAAGGCTGCCAGTGACCTGGCCGCCGTTGCGTCCGCTGGCGCCCCAGCCAATGCGATTGGTCTCGACAACGGCGACCTTGAGGCCGCGCTCGGCCAGTTCGACAGCGCTGGCGACGCCTGTGAAGCCGCCACCAATGATTGCGACATCGACCTTCACGGTACCTTTGAGCGTCGGGTACTGGGTGGTGTCGTTGAGGCTGGCGGTGTAATAGGACGCACTGCGCTGGGCGGTGCTGGTGTTCACGGCTGCATTCATAAAAAATCCTTGGCGCAAAAATAAAAGGGCTCAGGCCTGGGTCAGGTACCAGCGCCAGTCCTGTTCGCCGACTTCGGCCATGAACTGTCGATACTCGGCGCGCTTGACCGCCAGGTACACCCCCAGAAACGCTTCGCCGAATGCCTCACGCGCCCACTCCGACGCTTCCAGCGCCTTGAGCGAGGCGAGCCATTCGGTAGGAAGCAGTTCCTTGGCCTGGGCATAGCCGTTGCCTTCGACAGGGGCGCCCGGGTCGAGCTGCTGACGAATGCCGCTGTGCACGCTGGCGAGAATGGCGGCCGCGGCCAGGTAAGGGTTGGCATCGGCGCCACAGATGCGGTGCTCGATATGACGGCTGTTGGCCGGGCCGCCTGGCACGCGCATGCTTACGGTGCGGTTGTCGACGCCCCAGGTCGGCGCCAGCGGTGCGTAGCTGTTGGCCTGGAAGCGGCGATAGGAGTTGGCGTTGGGGCAAAACAGCAGCAGCGAATCGAGCAGATGCTTGAGCATACCGGCCACCGACTGGCGCAGCAGTGGTGTGCCCGCCTTATCGTCGCTGGCGTAGAGGTTGTTACCTTGGGCGTCGGCCAGACTCACATGCATGTGCATGCCGGTCCCGGCGAGGTGATCGAACGGTTTGGCCATGAAGCAGGCCTGCATGCCGTGCTTGTGAGCCACACCTTTTACCAGGCGCTTGTAGCGTACAGCCTGATCCATGGCCAGCAAGGCATCGCCATGCTCCAGGGTGATTTCCACCTGGCCTGGGGCGTATTCGGAAATCGCTGTGCGCGCCGGAATGCCTTGGGCCTTGCAGGCACTGTAGAGATCGGCGAGGAACGGTTCGATCTGTTCCAGTTCGCGCAGGCCATACACTTGCGTGCCGCGCGGACGTCCGCCGTCGCTGTCCAGAGCGGGTTGCGGGCGCCCCTGATGGTCACGTTTCTGATCGAGCAGGTAGAACTCCAGTTCACAGGCCATCACCGGATGGTAGCCCTCGGCCTTGAGCGCATCGATCACCTTGACCAGCAAATGGCGCGGATCGGCGATGGTTGCTGGCATGCCTTCGCTAGGGTGCATGCTGACCTGCACCGCGGCGGTGGGAATCTGCCGCCAGGGTAAACGTACCAGGCTGTCTTCCAGGGGGTAGGCACGACAATCGATATCACCCACATCCCAGACCAAGCCGGAGTTTTCCACATCGTCGCCATTGAGGGTCAAGCCGAGGATGGTGCTGGGCAGTGGTCGGCCGCTTTCATACACCGCCATCAGCTCTTCACGGTGCAGAAGCTTGCCGCGTGGTACGCCGTTGGCATCAAGAATGAACAGTTCGATCATCTCGATATCCGGGTTTTGTGCCAGGAATGTTCGGGCTTGCTCGATGGAGGCAAATTGCATGCAGTTCTCGCTCGCGCCATCAGGCGCACAGGACTGTTTCCGCTACGGGGCGACAGTCAAAGACAGGTAGGCCAAGGCTGGCCGATGAAATCAGTCTAAGGCGAGAAAAGTATCTGGTGGGCGGGCATGGCGGCAGTGCCACAAGGCCCAGAAAGCGAGAATAATGTGAACCAGCGGGTTTTCCCCAGAGCGAGCCCGTACCTTCGGAAACGAAGGGCGCAACAACGAACGGGGCTTACACAGGGGCGAAGTCATGCCGCGATACTCCCATGCCAGCGAAGGTTCATTAAATCAGCCTTTGTATACCTTCAGTTTGTCTGGCGCTAAACAATCATCGCGCCACCCTGACCGTGCCGAACGGGGGCAAATCTGCGACAATCGCAGCCCTTCCTATGCCGATCATGAAAAAGCAGGCTCACCTGCACGACTAAAAAGCGCCCATGACTGACCACGCTATCGATCAACTGTTGAAAAACCTCGACCATGCAATGATTGCCGAGCGTCATCGCCTGCGCCGGCAACTGCACGAAATACGCAAGCGCCCGGACGAGGCCAGGCTGGCTCAGTGGGTGGAAAAGGTCCAGGCGTCCTGCGCGCAGGTCAGCGCGCGCAAAGCCAGTGTGCCGAGCATCCGTTACGACGACAGCCTGCCGATTGCGGCCAAACGTGACGAAATCATGAAGGTTCTGGCCAAGCATCAGGTGCTGATCATTGCCGGCGAAACCGGCTCGGGTAAAACCACTCAGTTGCCAAAAATCTGCCTCGAACTCGGGCGTGGCCAGCATGGTTTGATTGCTCACACTCAGCCCCGGCGTATCGCGGCGCGCAGTGTAGCCGCACGCGTGGCCGAGGAATTAGGTACGCCGCTGGGCGCACTGGTGGGGTACCAGGTGCGCTTTGAAGACCAGAGTGACGCCAATACCCTGGTCAAACTGATGACCGACGGTATTCTTCTTGCCGAAACCCAGCACGACCGTTTTCTTGAGCGCTACGACACCATCATTGTTGACGAAGCCCATGAACGCAGCCTGAACATCGACTTCCTGCTCGGTTACTTGAAGACCTTGCTGCCACGGCGTCCGGACCTGAAGGTCATCATCACTTCGGCGACCATCGACCTCGAACGTTTCTCCAGGCATTTCAACGATGCGCCGATCATCAAAGTCTCGGGGCGTACTTATCCGGTGGACACCTGGTACCGACCGCTGACCAGCGAGCAGGACGAGGAAGGTAATCAGGTAGAAAACGATCTGACCGTTGACCAGGCGATTCTCGCCACACTCGACGAGATTGCCAGTTTTGAGCGTGGCCAAGGCAAGGGGCCTGGCGATGTGTTGGTGTTCCTGCCCGGTGAGCGCGAGATCCGCGATGCCGCCGAGATGCTGCGCAAGGCACAATTGCGACACACCGAGATCTTGCCGTTGTATGCACGCTTGTCGCCGGCCGAGCAGCAGAAGATTTTTCAGTCCCATCCGGGGCGACGCGTGGTGCTCGCCACCAACGTTGCGGAAACGTCGTTGACGGTGCCGGGTATCCGTTACGTGATCGACAGTGGTACTGCGCGGATCAGCCGCTACAGCTACCGCGCAAAGGTTCAACGCCTGCCGATCGAGGCGGTGTCGCAGGCCAGCGCCAATCAGCGCAAGGGCCGTTGTGGCCGGGTCGAGCCGGGCATTTGCGTGCGCCTGTACAGCGAAGAAGATTTCAATGCGCGGCCGGAATTCACCGACCCTGAGATTCTGCGCACCAACCTTGCTGCGGTGATCCTGCAAATGCTGCACCTGCGTCTGGGTGAGATCGACGCCTTCCCGTTTATCGAGCCCCCGGACGGCAAGGCCATCAGCGATGGCTTCAACCTGTTGCAGGAACTTTCTGCGGTAAACCGTGAGAACCAGTTGACCCCCCTTGGGCGTCAGTTGGCGCGCCTACCAGTCGATCCGCGCCTGGGGCGGATGTTGCTCGAAGGTGCCAAGCAGGGCAGCCTCAACGAGTTGTTGATTGTCGCCAGTGCCTTGTCGGTGCAAGACCCACGCGAGCGTCCACCGGAGCGCCAGCAGGCCGCCGACCAGGCGCATGCGCAATGGAAGGATGCCGACTCCGACTTCGCCGCTTTGGTCAACCTGTGGCGTGGCTTTGAAGAACAGCGTCAGGCCCTGACAGCCAGCCCGCTGCGTAACTGGTGTCGGAAGAACTTCCTCAACTATCTACGCCTGCGTGAATGGCGTGATGCTCATCGGCAACTGAGCCTGATTTGCCGCGAACTGCAGTTGAGCATCAACAAAGAGCCGGCCGATTACCAGAAGTTGCACAAAGCGATTCTTTCCGGCCTGCTCAGCCAGGTCGGCCATAAAACCGAAGACGGCGATTATCTGGGGGCTCGCCAACGACGCTTCTGGGTACATCCATCTTCGGGCCTGGGCAAGAAGCGCCCGCAGTGGATCATGAGCGCCGAGCTGGTCGAAACCACCAAGTTGTACGCGCGTATGGTAGCCAAGATCGAGCCGGACTGGATCGAACCGCTGGCAACCCATCTGATCAAGAAGAACCATTTCGAACCGCACTGGGAGAAGAAGCGCGGCCAGGTGGTGGCTTTTGAACAGGTGACGCTCTATGGCCTGATCGTGGTCGGTCGTCGTCCGGTGCACTTTGGTCCGATCGACCCGGTGATGTCCCGAGAATTGTTCATTCGTGAAGCGCTGGTCGGCGGCGAAATTCAGTCGAAGGCCAAATGTCTGAGCGCCAACCGCAAGTTGCTCGAGCAGCTCGACGAGCTTGAGGCTAAAGCCCGGCGCCGCGACATTCTGGCCGATGAAGAAACCCTCTTCGGCTTTTATGAAGAACGTCTGCCGGCCGAGATTCACCAGACCGCAACTTTCGACAGTTGGTATCGGGTCAACAGCCAAAAAGATCCGCAACTGCTGATCATGCGCGAAGAAGACGTGCTTGCACGCGAAGCCAGTGAAGTTACCGCGGCGCAGTATCCAGATACCTTGCGCCTGGGCGACTTGAGCCTGGCGCTGAGTTATCACTTCGAACCCAATCATCCGCGAGACGGTGTCACCGTGCGGGTGCCGGCGCCTTTGCTGCCTAGCCTGCCAGGCGAACGCCTCGAGTGGTTGGTGCCAGGTTTGCTCGAAGCCAAATGCATTGCCCTGGTGCGTAACCTGCCCAAGGCGCTACGCAAGAATTTCGTGCCGGTGCCGGACTTCGTCAAGGCAGCCCTGCAACGCCTGACTTTTGCCGAAGGCTCGTTGCCTCAGGCTCTGGGGCGGGAATTGTTGCGCATGACCGGGGCACGGGTCAGCGATGAAGCCTGGGCTGAAGCCGCCGGGCAGGTGGACAATCACCTGAAGATGAACCTGGAAGTGGTCGATGCCCACGGCAAGTTTCTTGGTGAAGGTCGCGACCTGACCGAACTGACCGCACGCTTTGCGGCTGCCAGTCAGGCTGCACTGGCTGTGCCGCAGACCGAAAAGAGCCAGCAGCCGGTCCAGGCCAAGGCCTTTGCTCAGGTTGCCGAAACCGTCCAGCAAAAGATCGCCGGTCTTTCCATGACGGTTTATCCGGCGTTGGTGGAAGAAAACGGGACGGTCAAGGAAGGACGCTTCTCAACCCTGGCCGAAGCCGAGTTCCAGCACCGTCGCGCCTTGCAGCGCCTGCTTTTGCAACAACTGGCAGAGCCGGCCAAGTTTTTGCGTGGCAAGCTTCCCGGTCTGACCGAACTGGGCTTGTTGTATCGCGAGTTGGGGCGCGTCGACGCGTTGGTGGAGGATATCCTTCTGGCCAGCCTCGACAGCTGCATTCTGGAAGGAGAAAGCAACTTGCCTCGCGATGGCGCGGGCTTGGCCTCGCTGGCCGAACGCAAGCGCGGTAGCTGGACCGAGCACGCGGAGCGACTGGCCCGCCTGACCCTGGAGATCCTCAAGCTCTGGCATGGCCTGCAAAAGCGCTTCAAGGGCAAGATCGACCTGGCCCAGGCTGTGGCGCTCAACGACATCAAGCAGCAGTTGAGCAACCTGGTTTATCCGGGCTTTGTCCGCGAAACCCCAGGGGTGTGGCTCAAGGAGCTGCCGCGCTACCTCAGGGCGGTTGAATTGCGCCTGGAAAAACTTGGCTCGCAGGTGCAGAAGGACCGGGTCTGGAGTGGCGAACTGAGCAACTTGTGGGCGCAGTACAAGGCTCGCGCTGACAAGCACGCTCAGGAAGGCAAGCGTGATGAACAGCTGACGGTGTACCGCTGGTGGCTGGAAGAGTACCGGGTTTCACTTTTTGCCCAGCAGTTGGGCACCAAGGTGCCGGTTTCTGACAAAAGACTCAGCAAGCAGTGGAGTCAGGTAGAAGCCTAAACCCCAGGAGTTGTGGCACACTTGGCCGATATTCGCCGCTGCCGTGCCATTGTTGCCGGCAGCAGCGCTTACCGAATGTGGTGCCCTGCAGCGGTCCCGCGTGCCGGGATAATTATGTGCAAGAGTTGGTACGTTAGTGCCAGCCAAGCGAATTGAACAGGCCGGTGCCCGTCAGGCATCGGCCCCTGAACAGAGGAACGACCGTGCATAACGTCGTCATCAGCGGCACCGGCCTGTACACCCCGGCCAACAGCATTTCCAACGAAGAGCTGGTGGAGTCTTTCAACGCCTATGTTCAGCAGTTCAACGCTGACAATGCTCAAGCCATCGAACGCGGTGAAGTGCAGGCGCTGGCTCCATCCGACGCCGCGTTCATCGAAAAGGCCTCGGGTATCAAGAGCCGTTTTGTCATGGACAAGGCAGGGATTCTCGATCCCCAGCGCATGAAGCCACGCTTGCCGGAACGCTCCAACGAAGAGCCGTCGATCCTCTGCGAAATGGCTGTAAAAGCAGCCGAACAGGCATTGCAACGCGCCGGCCGCAGCGCTGCCGATGTCGACGCGGTGATCGTTGCCTGCTCCAACTTGCAGCGCCCGTATCCGGCCGTTGCCATCGAAGTGCAGCAAGCTCTGGGTATCAACGGCTTTGGCTTCGACATGAACGTCGCCTGCTCCTCGGCCACTTTTGGTATTCAGACTGCCTGTAACAGCGTGCAGTTGGGCCAGGCTCGTGCGGTACTGGTCATCAGTCCGGAGATCTGCACGGGTCACCTGAACTTCCGCGACCGTGACAGCCACTTCATCTTTGGTGATGCGGCGACTGCGGTGTTGGTGGAACGCGCCGACCTGGCAACCTCTGCGCACCAGTTCGATATTGTCAGCACCAAACTGCTGACGCAGTTTTCCAACAATATCCGCAACAACTTCGGCTTCCTCAATCGCGCTGCCGAAGAGGGCATCGATTCCCCGGACAAACTGTTTGTCCAGGAAGGCCGCAAGGTGTTCCGTGAGGTCTGTCCGATGGTCGCTGAACTGATCGCTCAGCATCTGGCGGAAAACGCCATCGACGTGAATGACGTCAAACGTTTCTGGCTGCACCAGGCCAATCTGAGCATGAACCACCTGATCGTCAAGCGCCTGCTCGGCCGCGAAGCGCAGGAAGAAGAAGCACCGGTGATTCTCGACACCTACGCGAACACCAGCTCGGCAGGTTCAGTAATTGCGTTGCACAAGTACCAGGATGACTTGGCTAAAGGATCCCTGGGTGTGCTCAGTTCCTTCGGTGCTGGCTACTCGATCGGCAGCGTGATTCTGCGCAAGCGCTGAGTCTGATGTAACAAGCCGCACGTTTCGACGTCAATTGCGCACGTCCAGAATGAGGTGGCGATGTCGGCCGATAATGAAGCACGCTTGCTTGAGCGCCTGTTGCTCGCCGATCAACAGGCATTCAAGGAGCTGGTAACAACGTATCAGGGCGCCATGCGCGCCGTGGCCTATGCCATTCTAGGCAGCCGTCAGGCCGATGAAGCGGTGCAGGATGCCTGGCTGGCCGTGGTGCGTGGCCTGCCAGGTTTCCAGCGGCGTTCCAGTCTGAAAACCTGGTTGCTGACCATCACCGCAAACGCGGCCAAAAACCGATACAAACAAAATCGCCGCGAGGTGCTGCTCGATGACTTGCCTTCCCCGCATGGCACTATCGGCGACGCACGCTTCGCCAGCGATGGTCATTGGTTGGCGGCGCCTTCCTCGTGGCACGAAGACTCTCCGGAAGCACTGCTCAGTCAAGATGAACTGCGTGAATGCCTGGAACACACCCTGCTCAGTCTGTCGCAGTTGCAAAGTAGCGTTCTGATCCTGCGCGAACGTCAGGGGCTGGAACTCGAAGAAATTTGTAACCTTCTTGGTATCTCGCTCTCCAATGTTCGCGTCCTGCTGCACCGGGCAAGGTTGAAGGTCTTTGCCACTTTGGAACACTTCGAGGAGACGGGCCAATGCTGAGTTGCAAGGAACTGGTCGCCTGCTCAAGCGACTACCTCGACGGGCAACTCAGCCTCGGTGAAAAGCTGCTGGCTCGTCAGCACCTGCTGTTTTGCCGGAACTGCCGGCGATTCCTCAGGCAGATGCGGGTGACCCAAGCGACGATCAAGGCTATGCCGGAGGCGCCGGTAGACGATGTTGATGAAATCGTCCAGCGGATGACGAAAGCGCAGCCACCTCACGAGGCTCCCTGAAAACCCTGCTGGAAGGCTCTGCAATGGGGCTTTTCGGCTTATTCGCATTCGAAGTAAAAAGTTCCCCTGTCATAAAAGATTTATATAAAAGCCACTGATCTGACACACCTCCCCGCCAAGATTCCTCCCCAGCACAAGTGGCCCAAGCCGCGTGTTTTTCCAACATTATCAAGACCATAAAGTAGGGGAGCTTCTTCGATGATCCGTAAGCACTTCGCAGGTTTCGCAGCCAGCGCCTTGGCAATGGCCGTTACCGCCCAGGCTTTCGCGGGTACCGTGACTACCGACGGCGCCGATATCGTAGTCAAGACCAAAGGTGGCCTCGAGGTCGCTACCACCGACAAGGAATTCAGCTTCAAGCTGGGCGGTCGAATCCAGGCTGACTACAGCCGTTTTGACGGTTTCTACACCAACAACGGCAACACTGCCGACGCCGGTTACTTCCGTCGCGCCTACCTGGAACTGGGCGGTGTGTTGTACACCGACTGGGCCTACCAGATTGCTTACGACTTCTCGCACAACTCCGGCGGCGACAACCGTTCCGAAGACGGCTACTTCGACGAAGCCTCGTTGGCCTACAACGGCTTCAAGCCAGTTTCGATCAAGGTGGGTCGTTTCGACCCCGAGTTCGGTCTGGAAAAAGCCACCAGCTCCAAGTGGGTAACCGCCCAGGAGCGTACCGCTGCTTATGATCTGGTCGACTGGGCCAACGCGCACAACGGCGGTATGGGCCTGCAGGCATCCGGTAACGCCGGTGACTCGCTGTACGGTTCGGTAGGTGTATTCGCCAAGGACGCCACCAACCAGGACGAGGATGGTGACAGCACCAAGCAGTTCAACCTGCGCGGTGTCTTCGCGCCGATGCACGAAGCCGGCAACGTCCTGCACTTCGGTATCAACTACGCTCAGCGCGACCTTTCCGACACCGCCTTTGATGGTCGTATCCGCAGCCGCCTGGGCATGCGCGGTGTGAGTACCGATGGTGGACAGGATGCTGGCAGCAACGGCAATCGCCTGGTGCTGGGTGGCGCCAACAACACCCCGGCCGGTGCATTCGACACCGACAAGGCCTGGAACCTGGAAGCTGCATGGGCCATGGGCCCATTCTCGGTACAGGGTGAATACATCAAGCGTGACACCCAGGCCGACGATGATGCGTTCAGCGACATCAAGTCTGAAGGCTACTACGGTCAATTGGCTTACACCCTCACCGGTGAAGCGCGTGGCTACAAGCTTGGCAAGTTCGACGCGATCAAGCCGTCGAACAAGCAGATCGGTGCCTGGGAGCTGTTTTACCGCTATGACCACCTGAGCGTCGATGATGACAACGGCGCATTTGCCGACATTGGCGATGTCGAAGCCAAGGTGCACAACGTGGGCCTGAACTGGTACGCCAACGAGTCGATCAAGCTCAGCGGCGTCTATGTCAAAGCCAAAGTCGACAACGCTCAGAACGCTGCCGGCGACGACAGTGGCGACGGTTTCGTAATGCGCGCGCAATACGTGTTCTAAGCAGCACCGCTCCTTATCCGTTAGATCTTCAGCCCCGCACACGCGGGGCTTTTTTTCGTCGGTGTGACGAGGCAGACTGCAGCAATGCCTATCCATATCCTGTCACAGCTTGCCGAGCTCACACCTGCCACCTGGGATACCCTGGTGCCGGGCGAACAGCCTTTTTTGCGTCACGCTTTCCTGAGCAGCCTGGAGGACAGCGGCAGTGTCAGTAAGCACACGGGCTGGATACCGGTCCATCGGGTGTTTGCCGATGCTTCTGGCCACCTGCAGGCCGCTATGCCGTGCTATGTGAAGTCTCACTCTTTCGGTGAGTACGTGTTCGATCACGGCTGGGCAGATGCCTGTGAGCGGGCGGGCATTGCCTATTACCCGAAACTGCTGTGCGCCGTGCCGTTCTCGCCCGTATGTGGCCCACGCCTGCTTGGCGATCCCAGCGTGGCGGCTGAACTTGTGGAGCAGCTTGCCGAAGATTTGCCTGGGTTGGGGTTGTCCGGTGCGCATATCAACTTCACCGACGATATGGGTGACGCGGTGATGCACGGCCGCGAAGGGTGGATGGAACGCCTGGGGTGCCAGTTTCACTGGCGCAACCAGGGTTACCGCGACTTTCAGGATTTTCTCGACAACCTCAGTTCACGCAAGCGCAAACAGATGCGCAAGGAGCGTGAGCAGGTTGCGGGGCAGGGCATCGAGTTTCGCTGGTACCGGGGCGATGAACTGAGTGAAGCGCAGTGGGATTTTGTTTTTGCCTGTTACGCCAACACCTATGCAGTGCGTCGTCGTGCGCCGTACCTGACCCGGTCATTCTTCAGTTTGCTGGCCGAGCGTATGCCTGCAGCGATTCGTGTGGTCATGGCCCGTCAGGCAGGGCGTGATGTAGCCATGGCTTTCAGCCTGGTAGGCGGCGACAGTCTCTACGGTCGTTACTGGGGGTGTCTTGATGAGTTTGACCGGTTGCATTTCGAGACCTGCTTCTACCAGGGCATGGACTTTGCCATTGCTGAAGGCTTGCAGCGCTTTGATGCGGGGGCGCAAGGCGAGCATAAGCTGATCCGTGGGTTCGAGCCTGTGATTACACGCTCATGGCATTACCTGTTGCACCCGGGGTTGCGCCGCGCCGTGGAGGCGTTTCTACACCAGGAGCGGGCAGGGGTGCTGGCCTATGCCGAAGAGGCACGCACGGCGCTGCCTTATCGGCGGGCTGGATAGCAGGAGAGCAGTTGTTGTGCAGGCGATTCAATCGATCCCGACAAACCCTCCGGTCTGGTGATGCCACAGGCGTGCATACAAGCCTTGGTGCGCCAGCAGCTCGGTATGGCTGCCCATCTCGGCGATGCGGCCTTTTTCCAGCACGACCAGGCGGTCCATGCGGGCGATGGTCGAAAGACGGTGGGCAATGGCGATCACCGTCTTGCCCTGCATCAGTGTCTCGAGGCTTTCCTGGATGGCGGCTTCGACTTCCGAGTCCAGCGCTGACGTGGCTTCGTCCATGATCAGAATCGGCGCGTTTTTGAGCAATACCCTGGCGATCGCAATGCGCTGACGCTGGCCGCCGGAGAGTTTAACCCCTCGCTCACCCACGTGTGCATCGAATCCCGTACGCCCCTGGGCATCGGATAATTGCGGTATGAACTCATCGGCACGGGCGCGGCGCACGGCCTCCCAGAGTTCTTCTTCGCTGGCATCCGGGCGCCCGTACAACAGGTTCTCGCGGATCGAGCGGTGCAGCAGTGAGGTGTCCTGGGTGATCATGCCGATCTGGGCACGCAGGCTGGCCTGGGACACTTGGGCAATGTCCTGGCCGTCGATCAGGATCCGTCCGTTATCAAGGTCGTACAGGCGTAGCAGCAGATTGACCAAGGTCGACTTGCCGGCACCGGACGGGCCGATCAGACCGATTTTTTCCCCGGGGCGGATGTCCAGGCTCAGGTCGTCGATAATTCGATGGCCTTTGCCATAGTGGAATCCGACATTCTCGAACTTGACTGCGCCGCGTTCGACTTTGAGCGCTGGAGCGCCGGGTTTGTCGGTCACGCTTACCGGCTGGGCGATGGTCTGCAAGCCATCTTGGACCATGCCGATATTTTCGAAGATGCCGTTGACCACCCACATGATCCAACCCGACATGTTGACGATTCGAATGACCAGGCCAGTGGCCAGGGCAATGGCGCCGACCGTGATCAGTGACTGTGTCCACAGCCACAGGGCAAGCCCCGTGGTGGTAACGATCAACAGACCATTGAGGCTGGTGATGACCACATCCATGCTGGTAACCACGCGGGCAGCCAGTTGGGTTTTTTCGGTCTGTTCGCTGATCGCCTCGCGCGCGTATTGTTGTTCGAAGTCAGTGTGGGCAAAGAGTTTGAGCGTGGCGATGTTGGTGTAGCCGTCGACGATGCGGCCCATCAGTTTGGAGCGCGCATCTGAAGAAATCACGGCGCGGGCTTTGACCCTGGGTACGAAATAGTAGAGCGCGCCGATATAGCAGGCGATCCAGCTTATCAGTGGCAGCATCAAGCGCCAGTCCGCCTCCGCAAACAGCACCAGCGAGCTGATGGCATAGATCAATACATGCCACAGGGCATCAACCGCTTGTACGGCGGAGTCGCGAAGGGAGTTGCCGGTCTGCATGATGCGCTGGGCAATACGACCGGCAAAATCGCTCTGGAAGAAGTTCAGGCTCTGCTTGAGCACATACGTGTGGTTTTGCCAGCGGATCATGCTGGTCATGCCGGGGCTGATGGTCTGGTGCACCAACAGATCGTGCAGACCGACGAACACTGGCCGCAGAAGAAGAGCTACCACCAGCATCCAGATCAGCTCGTTGGCATGCTCGCTGAAGAAGTTGACGTTGGGGGTGCCCTGGGTCAGATCGATGATTCGACTCAGGTAACTGAACAGCGCCACTTCGATCAGCGCACCGATCAGGCCAACCACCAACAGCGCGGCAAAACTGGGCCATACCTGGCGCAGGTAGTACAGGTAGAAGGGCAGCACTGTACTGGGTGGCGCAGCGCTGGGTGCTTCACGAAATATATCGATCAGCCTTTCGAAGCGGCGGAACAGCATGAAAACCTTAACTCCTGTTCATAGACCCGCAGGCCTTGGCTCACGTCCCTGTGAGGCTCGGGGTCAGTCGATGCGCTTGGCCGACTTGATGAATACCGGATCGACCGGCACATCACGCATACCGCGCTTGACGGTGGTTGGTGAGTTGACGATCTGATCGACCACATCCATGCCTTTGACCACTTTGGCGAAAACTGCGTAACCGGCATCACGGCCCGGATCGAGGAAGGCGTTGTCGGCTACGTTGATGAAAAACTGGCTGGTAGCCGAGTTCGGGTTCGATGTGCGGGCCATCGACAAGGTGCCGCGTGTGTTGTGCAGACCGTTGCTGGCTTCGTTCCTGATCGGCGACTTGGTTTCCTTCTGCGACATCTGCTCGGTGAAGCCACCCCCCTGAACCATGAAGCCCGGAATCACCCGGTGGAAGATGGTGTTGTTGTAGAAGCCGCTGTCCACGTACTCCAGAAAGTTCTTGCTGCTGATGGGCGCCTTGACCGGATCCAGTTCTACTTCAATCTGGCCAAAGCTGGTGTCGAGCAGTACATGGGGCGCTTTATCGGCCGCCATCAGGCTGGTGGCGAAGACGACCGAGCAGGTGGCGAGCAGGAGTTTTTTCAGCATGGGCTCAATGTTCCTTGAGGGGTGGTCGACGCTGCCAGAAATTGCAGCAGCGTCTGATTGAATACATGGGGTTGATCCAGCGGCGTAGCGTGCCGGGAATCTTCGATGACCGCCAGTCGCGCCTGAGGTATCAGGCGCACATAACGCTCCTTGAGGAGTACCGGGGTGTAATCCTGGTCAGCGCTTATGACCAGGGTAGGACAGCGGATCTGCCCCAGGCGTTCGCTGACGCCCCAACCGACAATGGCATCGAAGCTGGCCAGATAGGCACGCTTGTCGTTCGTCGCCCAGCGCTGGGCCATCTTGCGGCGCAGGTCCGCCTGCTCCGGTTTGGGGAATAGTCGCGCCGCCAGGCCTTTGCCAATCGTTTCAAGGCTGAGCATCCGGGCCAGGGTCCAGCGCTTGGCCCACCAGATCCAGTCCTGGCGGCTACGACGCTTGACCTCCGGTGCGCTGTTGACGATGCACAGGCTGCGCAGCGACTCAGGGTGCTCAACGGCGAATTGAAAGCCGACCATACCGCCCATGGACAGCCCCACCAGATGCACCGGGCCGGTCTGCAGTTGCTCGAGCAGGGCCAGCAGGTCGGCGCTGAAACTGGCGATGCTGTAGCGTTCGCGCGGTTTGTCGGAGCGGCCATGGCCACGGATGTCCATCAGGATCACCCGGTAATGGCGAGCAAGCGCGGGCACCTGCATTTCCCAATCCTGGCAGCTGGAACCCAAGCCGTGCAGCAATACCAGTGGCTCGCCCTGGCCGTATTCCTCGTAGTGCAGCGAGCAACCTTCGTGTTCGAAATAGGCCATGGGCGTGATTCCTGTCAGGCTTGGGCGGGGGCGGCGAAGGGCACGTCCAGTGGCGCGGTATCGAAATTGCGCAGCAAATCGATGAGAATCTGCGTGGCCGGGCCCAAGGGTTTGTCCTTGTTGGAGTAAAGGTAGAACAGTGGATGGCGACTGCCACCCTGATCCAGTGGCAGCGGTTTGAGCACGCCTTCGCGCAACTCGCGTTCGATCAAATGACGGGGTAGCCAGGCAAAGCCCAGGCCACTACTGACGAATGTCGAGGCGGTTGCCAGGCTGCCAACTGTCCAGCGCTGTTCAGCGCCGAGCCAGCCGACATCGCGCGGTTGCGCCCGGCCCGAATCACGGATGACCACTTGCAGTTGGCTTTCCAAGTCCTGGAAGCTCAGTTCACGACCCAGACGGTGCAGGCTGTGCTCGGGGTGGGCGACAGCGACGAACTCCACTGAACTGAGTTCAGTGCCCAGGTAGCCGGAAATATTGAAGCCGCTGATGGCAAGGTCAGCGATGCCCTCATGCAGCACTTCTTCAACGCCCGACAGTACTTCCTCGCGCAGACGTACACGACAGCCACGGCTTTGCGGCATGAAGGCGCTCAAGGCACGGACCAGGCGGGCATTGGGATAGGCAGCATCCACGACCAGACGGACTTCGGCTTCCCAGCCTTGCTCCATGTGATGGGCAAGATCTTCCAGCTGGCTGGCCTGCTTGACCAGTTGCCGGGACCGGCGCAGCAGCACATTTCCAGCCTCGGTCAGCACAGCTTTGCGACCATCGATACGCAGCAGCGGCACCCCTAGTTGATCCTGCATGCGTGCGACGGTGTAGCTCACGGACGATTGCGAGCGATGCAGCGCTTCGGCCGCCTGGGCAAAGCCACCGTGGTCGACCACCGCTTGCAGGGTTCGCCACTGATCCAGGGTAACGCGTGGCGCTTTCATCTTCGGCTCCTGTTGTCCTAAGCTGGCGCTCTTTCATGGAGAGCGTCGTATGAAGAAATGTTGTGCTGTATTGCTGGCCCTGCTTCCACTCACCGCGATGGCATACCCAATCGAGGTAGAAAAGAATCTCGAGGGCGTCAAACTCGACTACAACACCTATGACACCGACTACGACATGGGCTCGATGACCTTGAACAACTACGGCGACGTTGCCGCCCAATGCACGGTGCGTTTTCGCAACGGCCCGGAGGCTCCGCGGGTGCGCCGGGTGCTGGTGGAAGCCAAGCAGAGCAAGGACGTCACCGCCAAATTCAACCGCAAGATCATCAAGTTGCGCATCGACCTCAGTTGCAAACCGCAATAGCCTTGCTGTGAATGAGGGTAGTGCACAGGCACAATAAAACAAATTAACTGATAGATTGCACCCAGATTTTACGCTTTTTAATCGATCGGTTACTGAATAATCTTACCTCCATTGACTTACCGCATTCGCCGATGGAGGCAACCCATGTCCCGTGTACTCGTTATCGAAAGCAGCGCCCGCCAGCAGGGCTCGATCTCCCGGCAACTGACCGCTGATTTTGTCAGCCAGTGGCAAGCTGTCCATCCGGCCGACCAGGTCACCCTGCGCGACCTGGCCGTGAATCCGGTGCCGCATCTGGATGCCAACCTGTTGGGCGGCTGGATGAAGCCTGAGGACCAACGTAACGCAGATGAACTGCAAGCGCTGGCTCGCTCCAACGAGTTGACCGACGAAGTGTTGGCCGCCGATGTGCTGGTGCTGGCAGCACCGATGTACAACTTCACCATTCCGAGCACCTTGAAGGCTTGGCTGGACCACGTGCTGCGCGCTGGCGTTACCTTCAAATACACCGAGACCGGTCCCCAGGGCCTGCTCACCGGTAAAAAGGCTTACGTTCTCACTGCCCGTGGCGGTATCCATGCCGGAGCCACGAGCGATCATCAGGAACCATACCTGCGTCAGGTGATGGCGTTTATCGGTATTCACGATGTGACCTTCATTCACGCCGAGGGCCTGAACCTGGGGGGGGACTTCCACGAGAAAGGCCTGAATCAGGCCAAGGCCCAGCTGGCTGCAGTGGCCTGATCGAACTGAATTTTCCCGCCTGACACCTGTTGCTCCTTTGGGTGTACCTGCCCGGTCAATGACCGGGCTTTTTTGTGGTTCTTTACGCAATCCCCAGGAGTATTATCTTGGGGCTGGGCTGGGCTGGGCTGGGCTGGGCTGGGCTGGGATTTGATTGGGGGCTTATCCATTCAATGCGGCGCCGTTGTTGGCCCCTTCCGCCCTTACGGCGGGTCCCTTTTGTCTTGGCAAAAGGAACCAAAACCGCTCGCTCCTGCATACGGCCCTACGCTGCGCTTCGGGTCCCCTCGCTACGGCACCTTCCAGGGCCACGCGGCCTACGACTTGCTACGCCAAGTCTACGTCTCGCGTCTTCGGCTAACGCCGAAGGTGCTGCGCACCGCCCCTACAGGTGCCTCCACTCGGCCTGCTGAAGTCGCACTCTGCGGCGCCTGAGCTGACGTGCATGAAGATCAAGATCAAGAGCGTTGAATGGATGAGCTAGCAGCCTCAAACCCCAACCCAACCAGGGGGTTATAGTCCGCGGGATTGCGGGAAGATCTTTTTTATGTGTGCTGTCCGGCAGTTGCCGCAGATATCGCGAACGGCTAAGGTCGCCGCCTCTACTGCAAGGGGCACCCATGGGCTATTTATTGATCGTTGCACTGATCCAGGCGTTTTCTTTTAGTCTGATCGGTGAGTACCTGGCTGGCCACGTTGATAGCTATTTCGCCGTGTTGGCGCGGGTGGTGCTGGCTGGACTGGTATTTTTGCCATTGACTCGCTGGCGTCAGGTCGAGCCGCGCTTCATGCGCTCGATGCTGTTGATTGGCGCGCTGCAATACGGCATCACCTATGTTTGTCTGTACTTGAGCTTCCGGGTGCTTACGGTGCCGGAAGTCCTGCTGTTCACCATTCTCACACCGCTGCATGTGACCCTGATTGAAGATGCCTTGAACCGTCGCTTCAATCCCTGGGCGCTGGTGGCGGCTCTGGTGGCCGTGGCGGGCGCGGCGGTGATTCGTTTTGATCGGATCAGCCCGGACTTTTTCATGGGCTTTTTGCTGCTGCAGTTGGCCAACTTCACCTATGCCGCCGGTCAGGTACTGTACCGTCACCTGATCGCTAGAAATCCCAGCGACCTGCCGCATTACCGGCGTTTCGGTTACTTCTACCTGGGTGCCTTGTTGGTGGTGCTGCCTGCGTTTGTGGCGTTCGGCAACAGCCAGCACCTGCCAAGCACCGACGTGCAATGGCTGGTGCTGCTGTTTTTGGGTCTGTGCCCGACGGCATTGGGCTTGTACTGGTGGAACAAGGGCGCGTGTCTGGTTTCCGGCGCGACCCTGGCAGTGATGAACAACCTGCACGTACCGGTGGGGCTGCTGCTCAACTTGCTGATCTGGAATCAGCACGAGCCCCTGGGCAGGTTGTTCATCGGCGGGGCGGTGATTCTGGCGTCCCTATGGCTCGGCCGTCTCGGCACTCAGCGTCCGTTGCAGGCTGGGTTGGGAAGACGGTAGCAGGCCGGCACGCAGGTCGTTGCCGCTAGGCTGCTGGTACAGGCTCAGGCCGAATTCGGGCATCACTGCCAACAGGTAGTCGAAGATGTCGCCCTGGATGCGCTCGTAGTCAGCCCATGCGGTGGTGCGGGTGAAGCAGTAGATTTCCAGCGGTACGCCCTGGGCGGTGGTGGCCATTTGGCGGACCATGCAGGTCATGTTCGGCTGGATTTCCGGGTGGCTCTGCAGGTAGGCCAGGGCGTAGGCGCGGAAGGTGCCGATGTTGGTCATGCGCCGACGGTTGGCCGACAGTTCGGCGACATTGCCCTGTGCTTGGTTCCAGGCCTTGAGTTCGGCACGCTTGCGGGTGATGTAGTCGGACAACAGCCGAACCTGGCTCAGGCGCTCTTCTTCGGTGTTGCTCAGGAAACGCACGCCGCCGGCGTCGATGAACAGGCTGCGCTTGATACGTCGGCCGCCGGACTGCTGCATGCCGCGCCAGTTCTTGAACGACTCGGACATCAAGCGCCAGGTGGGGATGGAGACGATGGTCTTGTCGAAGTTCTGCACCTTGACGGTATGCAGGGTCATATCCACCACGTCGCCGTCGGCACCGACCTGCGGCATTTCGATCCAGTCGCCGACGCGCAGCATGTCGTTGCTGGTCAGTTGCACGCTGGCGACGAACGACAGCAAGGTGTCCTTGTACACCAACAGGATCACCGCCGACATTGCACCCAGGCCCGACAGCAGCAGCAGCGGCGAGCGGTCGATCAAGGTGGCAACAATGACGATCGCGCCAAATATGAACAGGACCATCTTCGCCAGTTGCACGTAGCCCTTGATCGAGCGCGTGCGGGCATATTCAGTGCGGGCGTAGATGTCCAGCAGGGCATCGAGCAGGGCACTGATCGCCAGCACCAGGAACAGGATGGTGAACGCCAGTGCTACGTTGCCGAGGAAATGCTGGCTGGTGCTGCTGAGCTCCGGCACCAGTTTGAGCCCGAATTGCACAACCAGTGACGGGGTCATTTGCGCCAAACGGTGGAAAACCTTGTTGTGCAGCAGGTCGTGCATCCAATGCAGGGCCGGTTGTCGGCCCAGCAGCTTGACGGCGTGAAGAATCAGAAAGCGTGCCACTCGTCCCAGAACCAGGGCGATGACCAGCAAAATGGTCAGTCCAAGGCCTGCATGCAGCACGGGGTGTTGATCGAGAGTGCCCCAGAGATCGAGGGCGTTTTGCCAGAACTGTTCAATAGCCATGCGGTAGTTGACGTGTCCGAATAGAAAATGAAGGGTTATTAGAGCCCGGAAAGGTGCATCAATGCCAAAAGAAATTCGGCGTAGGCGCTGGAAAACGTTACCCTATACGGCTGAATTTCTGCTCATGCCCGAGGTACACCCGTGTTTTCCCAATTCGCCCTGCACGAACGCCTGCTCAAAGCCGTTGCTGCATTGAACTTCGTAGAGCCGACTCCCGTGCAGGCGGCCGCTATTCCCCTGGCCTTGCAGGGACGTGACCTGCGCGTAACGGCGAAAACCGGTAGTGGCAAGACTGCTGCATTTGTACTGCCTGTGCTCAACCGTCTGGTTGACCTGAAACAAAAACGTGTCGAGATCCGCGCCCTGGTGTTGCTGCCAACCCGTGAGTTGGCTCAGCAGACCCTCAAGGAAATTGAGCGTTTTGCCCAGTTCACCTTCATCAAGGCCGGCATGATCACCGGTGGTGAAGATTTCAAGGAACAGGCTGCAATGCTGCGCAAGGTGCCGGATATTCTGGTCGGCACCCCAGGCCGCATGCTCGAGCAACTGAATGCCGGCAACCTCAAGCTTGAGCATGTGCAGGTAGTGATTCTTGACGAAGCCGACCGCATGCTCGACATGGGCTTCGCCGAAGACGTCGAGCGCCTGTGCGGCGAGTGCCCGAACCGTGAGCAAACCCTGCTGTTCTCCGCCACCACTGGTGGTGCGGGCTTGCGCGATATGATCGGCAAAGTGCTCAAGGACCCCGAGCACCTGATGCTCAACACTGTCAGCCAGCTCAACGACGGCACCCGTCAGCAAATCATCACTGCCGACCACAACCAGCACAAAGAACAGATCGTCCAATGGCTGCTGGCCAACGAGACCTATCAAAAGGCGATCATCTTTACCAATACCCGGGTCATGGCCGACCGTATCTACGGCCACCTGGTAGCCAAGGACATCAAGGCTTTCGTCCTGCACGGCGACAAAGACCAGAAAGATCGCAAGCTGGCCATCGAACGCCTGAAGCAGGGCGGCGCCAAGGTGCTGGTAGCCACTGATGTGGCGGCCCGTGGTCTGGACGTGGACGGTCTGGATCTGGTCATCAACTTCGACATGCCACGCAGCGGCGACGAGTACGTGCACCGTATCGGTCGTACCGGCCGTGCCGGTAACGAAGGTCTGGCGGTGTCGCTGATCTGTCATGGCGACTGGAACCTGATGTCGAGCATCGAGCGCTACCTGAAACAGAGCTTCGAGCGTCGAGTCATCAAGGAAGTCAAAGGCACCTACAGCGGACCGAAAAAGGTCAAGGCGTCGGGCAAAGCCGCGGGCGTGAAGAAGAAAAAGACCGACAAAAAAGGTGACAAGAAGGTGGTAGCCAAGCGCAAGCCGACCGCCAAGCCAAAGCCGAATGCACCCCTGGCAAGCGCTGACGGCCTGGCGCCGTTGAAGCGTCGCAAGCCGGCACCGGCTGCCGAGTAAAGGCGGGCCTCAGGCAGGCGTCAGCCTTGCTGGCGATGCCCGGTATAGCCGGGCATCGCGTACATCGGGCGCTCGCCGGCACCGCCGACGCCTGCACACATTACGGCTTCACACCTTCTTCTCTGCCGATCTCAGCTCTTGCAGCCGCTTGTCGATCAGTTGGCATTTGTCCGGCAGGTCCTTGCTGGCGCTGTCCAGCTTCATGCCTTGCAGCTCGTCATTGATTTCTTTGGCCTTCTGCGGATTCTGCTCCGTCAGTCGGGTAACCTCCTTGGCCAATTCCTCACGCTTTTGCGTGGCTTCTTCAAGTGTGCATGCCCAACTGGGCAGGGCCAGCAACAGGCTAGCGGCGGCGGCAATGTTCAACAGGGTTTTCATCGGCACAGCTCCCTTGGCATGGTTGTGTGGTTGAGCGCCAGAGTGCGCGCAAAGTTCAGTCGAACCGCTGCCGTTGGTGTCGGTCACAACCATACACATCCTTGAGTGAGGCCATGCCGATGAGTAACTACGACTGGGACTTGATCGAACGTTTGTTGCACGAAGTGCAGAACGGTGCCGGTCACAGCTTTACGCCGCGTCCCTACGCTGAGCAGCATGCAGCGGACCTGGCCGCCAAGGGCCAGATGTCGGGTGATCTGGATCATCTGAAGACACGCGCCTGTGAGTATGAAAAGTTGCTGTTTGAGCGCGGCTATATCGAAAGCCGTCCTGAGGAAGAGGGGGGCAATGGCGAGAACTTTGTCCTCACCGCTCGTGGCTCATGCCTGCTCAGCCTGATCGACAGCAGTATTCCGGGCAACGATCACCCACGTGAGGTGCTCGATCAGCAGGAGGATGCACTGGATGAAGCGACCTTCGACGCATTGGCGTCGAAAGCGCAAATTGCCTGAGTGCATACAAGGCTGGTAATGAAGACCGTGGGCCGCTGATAATTGGCGTTGGATCCACAGCTGCCGAGAGTCTGCCATGCCCTTCGCCGATAGCGGGTGCCCGCAATGAGCGCCACCCGCCGTAATACCGATGCCTTTGCTCTGCAAATAATGCTGGTGCTGTGCCTGATCTGGGGCATTCAGCAGGTGATGATCAAGATGGCCGCACCGGATATCGCGCCGGTCATGCAGCAAGCCCTGCGTTCCGGCATGGCAGCGGTGCTGGTGGGGCTGTTGATCTGTTTTCGTGGCGGCTGGGAACAGGTTGCGCACACCTGGCGAGGCGGGCTGTTGGCGGGCGCGCTGTTTGGGGTGGAGTTTTTGTTCATCGCCGAAGGTCTGAAACTGACCTCGGCGGCGCACATGTCAGTGTTTCTTTATACCGCGCCAGTCTTTACCGCCCTGGGCTTGCACCTGCTGTTGCCCAGTGAACGGCTGCGACCGTTGCAATGGTTGGGCATTGTCTTGGCCTTTGCCGGCATCGCCTATGCCTTCGCCGGTGGTGTTTCGCTGTCGGACATGGACAGCCGGATGCTCCTGGGCGACGCGTTTGGTGTGCTGGCAGGCCTGGCCTGGGGGGCAACCACTGTAGTGGTGCGTGCTTCGCGGTTGTCCGAGGCGCCTGCGACGCTGACCTTGTTCTATCAGTTGGCAGTGGGTTTCGTTGGTCTGTTGCTTATCGCCGTCCTGAGTGGACAGGTCAGCGATGTTCATTTCACGCCGCTGTCGATTGGTAGCTTGCTGTTCCAAGGGTTGATCGTGTCGTTCTTCAGCTACCTGACCTGGTTCTGGTTGTTACGGCGCTATCTGGCGTCGAACCTGGCGGTGTTTTCCTTTATCACTCCGTTATTCGGGGTGACCTTTGGTGTGGTGCTTCTGGGCGAGCCTCTGAGCCTGAATTTCGTGCTTGGCGCGGTGATGGTTTTGCTGGGGGTCACCATGGTCAGTGCTGAGCAGTGGGTGCGCCGACGTTTGCGCAGCCTACTGGGGTAGGTTGCACTCGCCAGAGCAGCGCGCCAGCCAGCAGCAGGCCGCAGCCCGCGAAAATCAGCGCGGGCTGCAGGCTCGCGGCGAACTGATTGCTCAGCGCAGCGAGCAGCGGGCCGCTGAGTTGGCCTAGCGCGAAACAGGCGGTCAGAAGGCCGGTGTTGCGCTGGTAGCCCTGGGGCGACAGTTCGCGCAGGCGCTGCATTACCAGCAGCATGCACGCTAGAAACGGCGTGCCACAGAGCAATACGCCCATGGCCAGTCCCAGGCCATTGCCCAGCAGGCAAGCGAACACACCCACGGCTTGCAGCCAGAGCGTGGCTATCAACCAGCGTGATGTACTGCCCCAACCTGGTCGGCGCAAGCTTGTTAGCACCACCCCCAACGCCGCCGCCAGACCGAACCCCGGCCAGAATAGATCTGCCAACCAATGCCCGTGCAGACGGGCGCTGGCCATTTGCGACATGAACGTGGCTGGGATGATGTAGCCGACCCCGTAAAGCGCATAGATCAGGCCCAGGCGTGTGATCCCGTGGGTCGGCTCTTGCGCTGCTTGAGAGGTACTGGGCGCCAGCGGGGCTTGCGGGCGGGGCAGAAAAGGCACCACTGCCAGCAACATCGCCAGCGCAGCACCGGCATAGACCAGCCACAGCGAAGCGGCGCTCAGTCCGTAGAGGTTGGCAAGAAGCGCCAGCAGGCCGGTGAGCGCGATGCCCAGCCCCGGCCCGGCAAACACCAAGGCGCCGAGCCTGGGCTGCTTACTGGCGGCGGCCACTTGCTGGCTGAGTGTGGTGAGCATCACCAGTACCCAGGCACTGGCCACGCCCGTGCCGAAACGCAGCACCAAGTGGCTGCAGAAACCGTTGGCCCAGAACGAGGCCAGGGTCAACAGCACACACAGCCACAAGCCACCCTGAAGGCGAGCACTCACTTGACGGGGGCGGCGGGCGAACATTGCATCCAGTGCACCTAAGAAGTAGCCCAGGTAATTGGCGGCGGCAATCAGGCCGGCGGCGGTCAGGGTTATCTGGCCTTCGCCAATCAAGTGCGGTAATTGCGGGGTGAGGGCGAAGCGGCCGATACCCATGGCCATCATCAGGGCCACGGCGCTGGCGAGCAGGCGGCTATGTGCAGACATGGTCGAGTTCCTCAAAGGGGCTGCAATGACCGTCAGGCTAAGGGCGATTGACTTTCAGTAAAATTGAATAATCATGATTAACTTGTTCTGTTCTGGAGAATAACTTGTGGAGCTCAGTCAGTTGCGTATCTTCCAGGCGGTCGCCGAAGAGGGGTCGATAACCCGCGCTGCGGAGCGCTTGCACCGCGTGCCGTCGAACCTTTCCACGCGCCTGCGGCAACTGGAAGAGCAATTGGGGGTCGAGTTGTTCCGTCGTGAGCGCCAACGCCTTCAACTGTCACCGGCCGGCAAGGTGCTGCTCGATTACACCGGGCGCATGCTGGCGCTGCGAGATGAGGCGTTTGCGGCAGTGCAGGGCGGGCAACCGGCGGGCAATTTTGCCCTTGGCACCATGTACAGCACGGCAGCGATACAGCTACCGGCGCTGCTGGCGCGCTATCACAAGGCTTATCCTGCGGTGAACCTGCAAGTGCAGGCAGCGCCCAGCGGCGAGCTGCTTGAAGGGCTGGTCAATGGTCGACTGGATGCTGCCTTGGTGGACGGCCCGCTGGCACTGGCCGGGCTGGATGGCGTGCCATTGTGCGACGAAACCCTGGTGCTGATTACCGACCCAGATCATCCGCCGGTGCTCAGCGCCCAGGATGTAGCCGGGCAGGCCGTATTCACCTTTCGCCAGGGCTGTTCCTACCGGATGCGCCTGGAGGCCTGGTACGCCCACGACCATGCTGCCATGGGCCGAGTCATGGAGATTGAGTCGTATCCCAGTATGTTGGCATGCGTGATTGCTGGGGCAGGGGTGGCGTTGATGGCTCAGTCGATGCTCGATAGCTTGCCCGGACGTGAGCGTGTGACGGCGCACCGCTTGCAGACGCCGTTCGATCAGGCAACCACCTGGTTGATGTGGCGCAAGGGTATGTGCGGCGCAAATTTGAGTGCGTGGATCGATCTGCAACAAGGCGAAACAGTTGCGACGGCGACGGAGCGCGCGGTTAGGGCTTGATTAAGGTCAACATCGACCCAAGTTGTAGTCCAAGAGAATGCGTAATGTAAGACATAGGGCTATGATCTGTATGAAGCATCGCAGGATTGAAACGCCGTGCAGGCTGACCCGTGAGGGGGATTTATGAGAAATAATCTGTTCAACTGGCTTCACGACCTGGCAGCGGCTCTGGGTTTGATTCCACCGCCATTGCAGCCGGTGCCGATCCCTACCGACGAAGAGCAGCGCAAACGCCAGCCTCGTCGCTAGCGTCAGGCTTGGGCCGCCGCATCAGCGTGATGCGACGGCCACCGTTGGTCAGGCTCAGGCCAAGTTGACTGCACCCGCCGGGCGGCGAGACATCACGCTTACAACCACAAAGCTGATCAATGCCACCGACAGGCTGTAGTAGATTGGCGTGTTGGCATCCATCCCATCCTTGATCATGAAGGCCAGGGCAGTGACGAAGCCCAGGGTCATGCTGGTGATTGCAGCGGCAGTGGTCGCACGCTTCCAGTAGATCGCCCCGATCAGTGGTACCAACATGCCACCGACCAACAGGTTATAGGCCAGGGTCAGGGCACTGATCACGTCTTCGACAACCAGGGCGATACCCAGCACGGCAATACCGGTGAGGCAGGTGAACAGGCGGTTGATCGTCAGGCTCGACTGCTTGCCACCGCGCAGTTTGGGCAACAGGTCTTCGGTCAGTACAGTCGAAGCTGCCAACAGGCCAGCACTGGCAGTGGACATCATGGCCGCCAGGGCAGCAGCAATTACCAGGCCGCGGATGCCGTCAGGCAGTGCGGATTTGACGATGGCGGCAAAGGCGTTGTTGGCGTTGCCCAGGTCCGGCAGCAGGACATGGGCTGCCATGCCGATAGTTGCACACACCAGACCGTAGATCACACAGTAGATGCCAGCAGTGGTACCAGCGCGCTTGGCGACTTTTTCGTCCCGCGCGGTGAACACCCGTTGCCAGATATCCTGGCCGATCAGAATGCCGAAGAAGTAGATCAGGAAGTAGGTGATGATGGTGTCCCAGCCGATGGTGGTCAGGCTGAAACTTGAAGCCGGCAGCTTGGCTACCAGTTCATCCCAGCCACCCACGCGGTACAAGCAGATCGGCAGCAGGACAAACATCAGACCGACAGTCTTGATCACGAACTGGACGATGTCGGTCAGGGTCAGCGACCACATGCCGCCGATGGTCGAATACACCACCACCACGCCGCCGCCGAGCAGGATCGCAGCCCAGAAGGGCATCTCGAACAGCACTTGCAGAACGGTACCGATTGCTAGCGTCGAGGTTACGGCGATCATCAAGGCATAGGCGAGCATGATCACTGCGCTGGCTTGACGGGCCATTGGGTTGTAGCGCTGTTCCAGCACTTGAGTGACGGTGAAGATTTTCAGGCGCAGCAGCGGCTTGGCCAAGAACAGGTTCAGCGCGATGATGCCCAGGCCCAGGGCTGCACATAACCAGAAGCCCGAAATACCGTGAACGTAGCCGAGCTTGACCGTACCGACAGTCGAAGCACCGCCGAGCACGGTAGCCGCCATGGTGCCCATGTACAGGCTCGGGCCCAGGTTGCGTCCCGCTACCAGATAGTCTTCATGGGTTTTCGCTTTGCGCATGCCGTACCAGCCCAGCCCGAGCATGCCGGCCGCATAGATCAAGACAACGAATAAGTCTAAGGCCATGGGTGTCTCCGATTATCTTTATTATGGTGAGATCGATCCTGGCGCCAGGCAAGCCTGGCGCCGGTCATTCGTCTACTGCGCAGGCCGCTTGTGCGACCCGGCGATCATGGCTCCTGCCTCGTTGTAGCTCCTTGTGCCTGTCGATCAGCGATGAGCGACACCCGGCAGGACACAGAGCATTTCGTACAGCAGGTTGGCACCGAGCAAGGAGGTGTTGCCGGTGGTGTCGTAGGGGGGGGAGACTTCCACAAGGTCACAACCAATCAGGTCGAGACCCTGGCAGCCACGGATGATTTCCATGGCCTGGATGGTGGTCAGGCCGCCGATTTCAGGGGTGCCGGTGCCAGGCGCCCAGGCCGGGTCGATACCGTCGATGTCGAAGCTCAGGTAAACCGGGCCATCGCCCACTTTCTCGCGAACCTCAGCCATCAGGGGGGCCAGGGACTTATGCCAGCATTCTTCGGCCTGAACGACACGGAAGCCCTGCTTGCGGCTCCAGTTGAAGTCTTCGGCGGTATAACCCTGGGCGCGCAAGCCTATCTGCACTACGCGGTCACAGTCCAGCAGGCCTTCTTCGACGGCGCGGCGGAAGGTGGTGCCATGGGCGATCTTCTCGCCGAACATGTGGTCGTTGACGTCGGCGTGCGCGTCGATGTGTACCAGGCCAACCTTGCCATGCTTCTTGTGGATCGCCCGCAGGATCGGCAGGGTGATGGTGTGATCGCCGCCCATGGTCATGGGAATGACGTTGTGTTCGAGGATCTCGTCGTAGGCCTCTTCGATGATCCGTACAGCGTCGAGCAGATTGAAGGTGTTGATCGCTACGTCGCCGATGTCGGCAACCGACAGGGAATCGAACGGGGCAGCGCCAGTGGCCATGTTGTAGGGGCGAATCATCACCGACTCGGCACGGATCTGCCGTGGACCGAAGCGGGTGCCGGAGCGCAGCGAAGTACCAATGTCCAGCGGAATGCCGATGAACGCGGCATCAAGGCCTTCGGCGCTTTGCAGGTGAGGGAGACGGAGCATGGTGGCGATGCCGCCGAAGCGCGGCATTTCGTTGCCGCCCAGTGGTTGGTGAAGAATTTTGTCCACGGTCGGGCCTCATCGGTTCGATTGTTCTAGTTGTTTGAATCTGTCTTGCCGGGGCGATTTAAACCCTGGAACGCTGGCAAGCAGGTGCATTGCCGCAGAGTCTGCAAAAGGTAGTGGGCAAAGAGAATCGCTACAGACAAATACTTAGTTCAGCTTTTTCTAAACTAATGCCGTTAAGCAGGTTAGACTTTTCCTACTGCCATCTTCCTGAGTGCTAGCAACCATGGCTTCTGCTGTGCCTGACCTGAAACTTCTGCGCATTTTTGTCAGTGTTGTGCGCCATCAAGGCTTCGCCAACGCTCAACGCGAGCTCAACCTTTCCACGTCAGCCATCAGTACCTATATGAGTCAGTTGGAGGCAGCGTTAGGGATTGTCCTGTGCCATCGCGGCCGCGGAGGTTTCAGCCTGACCAGTAAAGGTGAGTTGTTTCATCAGGAAACCTTGCGCCTGCTGGCAGAAATCGATGGTTTCGAGCAGTACGCCGCAGCCCTCAAGGGTGAGCTGCGCGGCACGCTGAACTTGGGGGTGATTGACTCGACGGTAGGTGATCGGGCCTTGCCGTTGGCTGAGGCCATCGGTGCCTATAGCCAGGAACATCCCGCGGTGCACTTGCACCTGTCAGTGTCCAGCCCCTATGAGTTGCAGTTGGGCGTCCAGGACAACCGCCTGGACCTGGCGATCGGCGCGTTCTCCACGCGCATGAGCGGGCTGGTCTATCAACCGTTGTACCGCGAACAACACTGGTTGTACTGCAGCAACCGTCACCCGCTGTTCAACGAACGGCGCATCCCCGAACAGGTGATTACCCAGCAGCGCATGGTCGGGCGCGGCTATTGGAGCCAGGCGGAACTCGCTCGCCATGGCTTCAAGCACAGCGCCGCAACGGTGGAAAGTATGGAGGCGCAACTGATCCTGGTGTTATCCGGTGCCTACATCGGTTACTTACCCGAGCACTATGCTCAGGCGTGGGCTGACAAGGGGGATTTGCGCGTGTTGTCACCAGCGACGTTCGGTTATCAGGCGCCGTTTTCCATGATCATTCGGCGAGGCCGCAGCCGGGAACCCTTGATTCAAACCTTCCGCGATTTGCTCAAAGCACAGTTGACCCCGGCGTGACCGAACGCTTCAATCGCTGAAGTTCTTCGTTTCCCTACAGGGAAGTGGGTTTTTATCGGGACTGCTGGCACACTTTGTCGGCCCAGGAGAACCCGATGTCCAGAATTCACTGCGAGCGCTGCCTGCGCCCCCAAGCCCATTGCCTTTGTGCGTTGATCCCGTCACTCGAAAGCCGCACGCGTGTGCTGGTGTTGCAGCATCCCAGTGAAGTGCGTCACGCCCTCAATACCGCGAAACTGGCGGCACTTGGTTTGCGTAATGCGTACTTGCGGGTGGGGGAGGTCTTTGACGACCTGGCCGAATTGATCGACGTGCCGGGGTACCGCAGTGGGTTGCTGTTTCCGGGAGGCGAGGCGCAGCCTTTGCTGGCCTATACCGATATCGCCGATCAACGCCCGTGGCTATTGGTTGTACCCGATGGCACATGGCGCAAGGCAAGTAAGCTTTTGCACCTCAATCCACAATTGGCGGCGCTGCCACGGGTGACATTGGCCGAGGTCCAGCCTTCGCGCTACCGCCTGCGCAAAGCACCGGCAGCAGGAGCACTGTCGACGGTGGAGGCAGTGGTGCAGGCGTTGAATGTGCTCGAGGCGCCGGCCTGTTTCGATGAGTTGCTCAAGCCGTTCGAGGCCCTGATCGAAGGGCAGATTGCAGCAATGGGCTCAGAGACGTATCAGCGCAATCACCTCGATCAGTAAAAGCAGGCTTGCCCCGCGAGGGGATGCGTTGCGGCCTTTTCTATTCAGGCGGCACTGGCCTCATCGCAGGGCCGGGAAATCAGCGCTCGCGCATGGCTTCGGTGCGTGCCTTGAGCACGGGTTTGAGCAGGTAGTCGAGCACGCTTTTGTGTCCTGTGATGATGTCTACAGTGGCCGTCATCCCAGGAATGATCAGCAACGGCTTTTTGTCTCCGCCCAGGTGGTTTTTGTCGGTGCGCACCTGGATCAGGTAGAAGGAGTTGCCCTTGTCGTCAGTTACGGTATCGGCGCTGATCAGCTCCAGCTTGGCCTTGAGCCCGCCATAGATGGTGTAGTCATAGGCGCTGAACTTGACCATTGCCTGTTGTCCCGGGTGCAGGAAGGCAACGTCCTGTGGGCGTACTTTCGCCTCGATCAGCAGGTTGTCCTCCAGGGGCACGATCTCTACCAGATCACTGCCCGGCTGCACGACGCCACCGATGGTGTTGATCTTGAGCAGTTTGATGATGCCATGTACTGGCGAGACCACAGTAGTACGCGAAACGCGGTCATCAATGGCGATGCTTGAGGCGGTAATCTTCGACAGGTCGGTGCGTTTTTCGTTGAGTTCCTTGGCCGCTTCCGAGCGAAAGCCTGCTTCCGATTCTTCAATCTTGCTTTTCATTTCCGCAACCGCCGCCTCTGCCCGGGGAATGGCCAGCGTGGTCGCGTTCAGCGAGCCACGGGCTTCCACGGTGCTGCGTTTAAGGCGAAGAATTTCCACCGGTGAAATGGCGCCGGTGCCCACCAGTGGCGTGGACATATTCAGTTCCTGTTGCAGCAGGGCCAGTGCCGAGCGGTATTGCTCAGCCTTGGAACGGAACTCCGCCAGTTCCTGGGTTTTCTGCCGGAGCTGTTCACTGAGTGTCTGCTGCTCGCTGGTCAGGCGCCGTTGCCGGGACTGGTACAGCGACAATTCGTCCTCGGCCACCTGAGGTGCCTTTTTGAGTACTTCCTCAGACACCTGGAACGGGCGGCCCTCGGCTTCGGCAGACAATCGCTCGACCTGGGCGGTCAGGGCATAGCGGTCTGCTTCGCTTTCACCCTTGTTGGATTTGAAACGGGTGTCGTCCAGGCGCAGCAAGGTATCGCCCTTGTTCACCACTTGGCCTTCGCGAACAAAAATCTCCGTGACGATACCGCCTTCAAGGTTCTGGATGACTTGGATCTTGCTCGATGGAATAGCTTTGCCTTCGCCCATGGTGACTTCGTCGAGCACGGCGAACCAGGCCCAGGTCAGGGCTGTGAGCAACAAGGCGGCAGCCAACCATACAGTGATTCGCGACAGACGCGGCGAATCCTGCAATGTGGCGCCGGCCAGATCGGGCATATAGTCGCGCTCTGCAGTCTTGCCGAAACTCTGGAAGTAACTGCGCAAGCCTTGGCTGATAGACATGACTGAACTCCCTAGATGGCCGAACCCACCCGGCCTTTGCGCAGTGCATCGATAACCGCTTCCTTGGGCCCATCGGCCACGACTTTGCCGTTGTCCAGCACCAGCAGCCGGTCAACCAGACTGAGCATCGAGGTGCGGTGGGTAACCAACAGCAACGTCTTACCCTGAACCCAGCCATGCAGACGCTGGCGCAGTTGGTCTTCGCTGGCGTTATCCATGTGGCTGGTGGGCTCGTCGAGAATCATGATGGGCGGCTCCAGCAGCATTGCCCGGGCCAGCAGCACTGCTTGGCGTTGCCCGCCGGAGAGCAACTGGCCACGCTCACCCACAGGGCGGTCGAAACCTTGCGGATGCTGACGTGCCAGGTCGCTGACGCCAGTCAGTTCGGCAACTTCAAGCATGCGCGCATCGCTTATGTAGCGCGCGCCGAGGGTGAGGTTGTCGCGCAGGCTACCGGCCAGCAATGGCAAATCATGGGCAACGTAGCCGATCTGGGTGCGCAGGTCGGCGATGTCCAGTTGGCGCAGGTCAAGATTGTCGAGCAGGATCTGCCCTTCGTCAGGGGCGTAGAAGCCCATCATCAAGCGCGCCAGGGTGCTTTTACCCGAGCCGCTACGGCCAATGATGCCGATGCGTTCACCCGGCTTTACGGTGAAACTCACAGCATTGAGGGCGGGGGCGTTCTGACCGGCATAGCGGAAGCTGACATGGCTGACTTCGAGCGCACCGTGCAACTGGGTGCGCTCCAGCGGTTGTTGGCCGGTCTGGCGTTCCTGCGGCAAGGCCATCAAGGCGTCGGTGCTGCGCATGGTCAGTTGCGCCTGCTGGTAGCGCGTGATCAGCCCGGCTATCTGCCCCAGCGGCGCCAACACACGGCTGCCGAGCATGTAGCTTGCAACCAGCGCGCCGACGCTGAGATTCCCGGCGATGATGCTGTAGACACCGGCGACAATCGTCGCCATGCCGCAAAACTGCTGGATGAACAATGTGCCGTTGGTGGCCAGTGCCGACAGGTTGCGGGCGTGGGCGTCGAGTCGAGTCAGGGCGCCGTGGGTGCTTTCCCATTGGAACTGACGCTCGCTCTCGGCACTGCAGGCTTTGAGCGTTTCCAGGCCGCCAAGGGTTTCGATCAGCAGGGCCTGGCGCACGGCGCCCAAGGCCAGGCTTTTTTCCACGGTATCGCGCAGCCGTACCTGGATGAGCAGGGCAAAGATAATGGTCACTGGAAAGGCGATCAGGGGGATTACCACCAACCAGCCACCCAGCAGGCCGATCACCACCAACATCAACACCACGAACGGCAAGTCGATGACGCTGGTAAGGGTCACCGCGGTGAGAAATTCGCGCAGCCCCTGGAAGTCGTGGATGCTTTGAGCAAAGCCGCCAATAGTGGCGGGGCGTGCTTTCATCGACATGCCAGTGATGCGCTCGAATAAGGTCGCCGAAAGAATCAGGTCGGTCTTTTTCCCGGCCTGATCCAAAAGATGAGCGCGCACCACCCGCAGGATCAGCTCGAACAGGGTGCCGATCAGCAGGCCAGCCACCAGCACCCACAAGGTCGAGATAGCCTGGTTGGGCACCACCCGATCATAGGTCTGCATGACAAACAGCGGCACCATGAGCCCCAGCAGGTTGATCAGCAGGCTGGCCAACACCGCATCGCTGTAAAGCCAGCGCGACAGTTTCAAGGTGTCGCGGAACCAGGCATTGACCCGTGGCATCAAGGGTGTGCGCAGGTCTTCGAGTTCATGGCGGGGGCGGGCAAACAAAGCTTCGCCGCTATAGGCCTGGGCCAGTTCCTCACGGCTGACCCATTGCTCACCGCCTTCGGCCTCGCTGGGCAGGATCAACGCCTGATCATTCTCGCCCCAGCGGCGCAGCACCGCGCAACGACCCTCCTTGAGCAGCAGCAGCACCGGTAGATTGAGCGCAGAAATCGCGTTCAACTCTCGGCGCAGCACACGTGCCTGCAAGCCGGCACGCGCGGCAGCGCGTGACAGCAGGTCAGGACTCAGCCGCTGTTGCGCCAGCGGCAGCCCGGCGCTCAGGCCGGCACGGCTGAGCGTGCAACCATGCAGCTTGCAGAGAATCAGCAATCCATCGAGTAACGGGTCATCGAAACTCTGGCGCGGATCCGCCGCCGAGCTCGCAGGTTGCATGCTGGTCACAATGGCCTACTCCTGCAGCGGTTTTAGGATTAGCGCATATCAGGCAAACGGGCTTCGCTCCTCACTTCACTCGCGGCAATGGCTTCAGGGGGCAGAGAAATTCGCTGTTTGTTCAGCAGTTCACCCATGTTGGCCAGAACCCGATACATCGAGAACTCTTCGACATAGCGTACTTCGGTATACCGGCGGTTGGCGTTGTACAGCTCGTTTTCACTGTCGAGCAGGTCAAGCAGGGTGCGCTGGCCGAGCCCGAACTGGTCCTGATAGGCGGCGCGTACTCGGGTTGTGGTGTCGGCGTATTCGCGCGCGGTTGGGGTTTGCTTGCGGGCGTTGGTCATGGCGTTCCACGACAGCGCCAAGTCCTCGTTGAGGGTTCGCAGGGCGTTGTTGCGAATGTCCATCGCCTGGTTGATCTTGTGTGCGTCCGACTGCAGGCGGGCTTTGTCACTGCCGCCACGGAACAGGTTGTAACTGAGCTCGACACCGGCTTGCCAGTCGTTGTTATCGTGACCGACCTGGCCTGCGGTGTTGTTGTTGGCACCGGTGGCCAGCACTGCGTCCAGACGTGGATAAAACGGCGACTTGGCCACTTCATACTGCTGCTCGGCGGCTTGCACATCGGCCTGGGCCGACTTCAGGTAGGGGTTGTGCTCAAGCATGTCCTGACGGGCGTCCAGCAGGCTTGCAGGCATTTCGCCCTTGATGGTGACCGGTGTTTCGAGCTCATCGGGGACGCGTCCGACAACGCTGTAGAAGTTGGCTTCGGCATCGGCCAGGTCGACTTCGGCGGTGTACAGGTTGTTTTCTGCCAGGGCGCGACGTGCGGTGGACTGATCGCGGTCAGCGATACTGCCCACGCCACGCTCACTGCGCAAGCCAATCTGGTCATTGACGCGCAAGTGAGCCTGGAGGTTGTTGGTGGCCAAGGTCACCAGTTCGCGCCGCTTGAGCACTTCCAGGTACACCTCGATGGCGCGCAGGGCAACACTCTGGGCGGTTGCCTGGGTGTAGTAGGCGCGCGAGTTCACCACAGCCTCGGTGCGGCCGACTTCGTTCGGGGTGTTGAAGCCGTCAAACAACATCTGCCGCAAGCGCAGATCCGATTGGGTGTAATTCAGTGTTTCCTTGTTGTGATCGCGTGAGCCGTCGATGTTGGAACCGCGGGTGTTGGTGTTGTCGGATTTCTGCCGACCATAGCCTGCAACCAGATCAACGCGTGGGTACCAGCCACCTTTGGCAACGTTGACGTCTTCGTCTGCAGATAATCGGCTGTTGCGGCTCGCGTTGATTTCAGGATGTTGGTCCACGGCGCTTTGAACAGCTTCCGTAATCGACATCGCCAGGGCATTGGCAGAGGCCATAGCCAAAAAAATCGCGCCGGTGATGGGGGTCAAAACGCGCATGGGGTACTTCTCCCTGATTTCTAATTTATGTATTGCTGTCGTCAAAAAAATGACGGAATTTTGAGTCTAAACCGTTTCAAACTTGTAACATGAGAGCTAAGAACATTTATAAGAATAGCTAAGAAGAATTTTTCATAAGGGTTATGCGAAAAAAAACTTATGCGTTCTAAGGAATCCACGACATTGTTCATATCGGGCGACCCGTGGATTCCACGCTGGAGTGCATTTTTCGGGCGTCGGCAATTAGTTCAATTTTTTTTGCAGCAAAGGGCACGGATGTAGCGGAGGGGATGGAGGAAAATCAGATTTGGCGACAATTTTTTGGCATTTGCCGGTTTGCCAGATCAATTCCACGTTCACTGTGTGTCGATCACGCGAAGGTGTTGATTTCATTGAAAATCAGCCTTCGCCTTTAGCGCTTGTCGAGTAACGACTCCAGCAGGCGCCACGGCCGACCACGCGCGATTCAGAGTGCTTTCCTGCGAAAAACCGTTTTGCAGCAGAGGAGAGCGCTCATGGCCAAGCTAATCGGTGTTGTCAGCAAAGTAGTCGGAGAGGTCTTCGCAGTCGCCAACGACGGTACTCGTCGGGCACTTGCCGAAGGTGACCGGCTGTTTGCCGGCGAGCAGTTGGAAACGGGGGCCGCTGGAGCGATTGCCGTTCATCTGCAAAACGGTGCCGAATTGACCTTGGGCCGTGACAGTAGTCTTGAGCTTACGCCTCAACTGCTGGCCAATCAGGCCCCCCATGTCGATGCGCCAGAAGCACTGGCACCTAGCCAGGCTGAACTGACAGACGTGGAGAAACTCCAGCAGGCCATCGCTGCGGGGGCTGACCCGAGCCAGGAAGCTGATCCAACTGCCGCCGGTCCTGGTAGTGGCGGTGCTCCGGGCGCCGTCGGTGGCGGGCACTCCTTTGTCATGCTCAGTGAGGTGGCCGGTCGAGTTGATCCGATCATTGGCTTTCCTACCGCGGGCTTCAACGGTTTTGCCGAACTCCGGGATCTGGATGTCGGTTTGCTCAATGACAGCAACGACGACGCTCCGCCGCCGCTCGTTCCTGAAGTAGACCATCCGGTTATTCTTGACGGCCTGGACGTTGGCGGCGGCGAATTGTCGCTGAATGAAGCCAATTTGGCGCAAGGATCGGCCAGCGATCCAGCGGCGCTCACCCAGAACGGCAGTTTTACCGTGGTGGCTGCAGATGGGGTGTTCAATCTGAATGTCGGTGGCATCAACGTCGTCACTGCGGGTGCGGTGACCGGCGTGGGCCAATCCATTGTCACTGGGCTTGGGAACGTTCTAACCATCACCGGATACGATGCCGCGACTGGTGTTGTCAGTTACAGCTACACCCTGACGGGCGCCGAGTCCCACGCCAATGGGGCTGGGACCAATGGGCTGGGGGAGAGCATCACCGTATCCGTCAGCGATACCGATGGTGATGTGGCCAGCGGCTCGCTGGACATCAACATCGTCGATGATGTGCCAAAGGCTATGGCAGACACCAACGCGGTGACCGCCACGGAAAATCAGCTGAGCCTCACCGGCAACGTGCTGGATAACGACATTCAGGGCGCCGACCGCATCGCCAGCGGTCCGATCACCCCGCAAACCATCGAAGGGACCTACGGCAAGCTGGTGCTGGCTGCTGACGGTTCATACACCTACACCCT